>NZ_CALFPF010000555.1 GCF_937919775.1 uncultured Gimesia sp. | reverse complement strand
GTCACCGCTGCTAGTGTATTGACTGGTGGTTCCAGTGCTTATTTGACTTTCAGCGCTAACAACTATGATGCTGACGAGTTTGTTGATGTGAATGTTTTGTCGGGAACGTTTGATACCGTCGACAATGTGGTAGATGGAAATGCTCTGAAACGAGATATTGGTTCCGACATTGTTGCCCGAATCAACGGTCAGGTTGCCCAGGGTTCTGGTCTGCAGGCTAACCTGCGGTCGCAACAGCTGGATGCATCATTCTCCTTCACTGCTGCTGCGAACACACTCAACAATACCGCCAGCATTACGATTACCGGTGGTGGTTCACTGTTCCAGATTGGACAGGACGTGTCAGCCGCTGGTCAGGTGGGTATCGGAATTGAAGCTGTGAACACGGCCCGACTGGGTGGTGTTTCCGGTAAACTGTTCGAACTGGGATCAGGCGGCGGTAAGAGTCTGCTTGACGTCGGACCTTCGGTTCCCGGATCTGATCTGGTGAACATCATCGAAGAAGCGGTCAACCGGGTTTCAACACTCCGTGGTCGACTGGGTGCGATTCAGAAGAACGTGATCGAAACCAACGTCTCCTCTCTGGGGGTTGCTTTGGAAAACATTTCTGAAGCTCGCAGCCAGATCGTGGATACCGACTTCGCTGTCGAAACCGCGAATTTGACGAAAGCTCAGATTTTGAACCAGGCTGGTATTTCGGTACTCTCGATTGCCAACCAGAACCCGCAGCAGGTATTGAGCCTCTTGAGATAATCCTCGGGAGAGTCGTTTACCGACTGGCTAAAACTTTTTCTACGAAAACACTATCCATCTTAATGATGGGTAGTGTTTTTTTATTTATATCTGCTGTTCTTCCTATTCTCCCAGATGCCTCGCAGTAAAAGACCTCCATTGATCACGATTTGCCGTTGACAAAAGAAACCGCTTATCTATCTCCCCAGCATGGCCGATACAAACAGAATAACCGGAAAAGTCTATTGAGCGATCCCTGCCAGACAGGTTTCAGCAGCTCCAATTGAAATATTTTCAATTACTACCGTGATTCAAAGAAGATCCTATGCCTTCACTCCAGGAACTATTGGCAACGGCGGTTCAACAGCACCAGGCGGGAAATCTCGCACAGGCAGAAGAACTCTATCGTGAAGTTCTGCTGCACGACCCAAGTCAAGCTGATGCCCTGCATTTACTGGGCGTGGTGTATCTGCATCTCAAACAATATGAAAAAGCCATCGATTTTATCACACGCGCCATTTGTCAGAATGACGGGATTGCTTCGTTTTTTTCGAATCGCGGTGCTGCCTATAAAGGCTTAGGACAATATCAGGACGCGCTGACGAATTATGATCGTGCGCTGGAACTTGAACCTCAAAACCCGGCGTTCATGCTGAATCTGGCAATCACACAGGTTGCTTCCGGAGAAAAAAAACAAGCAATTCAAACTTACCGGAAGGCCATTCAGTTAAAACCCGATTACATCGATGCGCTGATTAATCTCGGAAATCTCTTACAGGAAGAAGAGGATGACCTTGAGGAAGCGATCGCCATTTGCCGGCAAGTTGTGAAACTGGCGCCTCAGGTCCCTACTGCACATTTTAATCTGGCCAATATGCTGGCGAAATCAGAAAAACCGGAGGCTGCCGAAAAATCGTATCAGCAGGCACTACGACTCGCTCCCCATCACCTCGATTCCTTGAAAAACTACGCCGTATTTTTGTCATCACAACAAAAGTACGAATCAGCCATCGCGGTTCTTAGAAAAGCAGTTGTGCAACAGCCGGACAACTGGGAAATTTTAAACAATCTGGGCATCATTTATACCGCGCAGCAAGAATTTGAAACTGCCATCAAATGTTTTCAGAATGCTTTAAAACGAGCGCCTGAAAATTGTGAGATTCTATTTCATCTGGGTAAGGCACAGGAAGCGTCAAAAGCGATTCCTCAAGCACTGATTACGTTTCGCGAAGTTCTGAAAAAACAGCCCAATCACCCCGGAGCTGCATTTCAACTGGGTTCGCTAGTGGCTTCTCTGGGTGATCTGGACTACGCCTATGAGATCTTTCAGAGCCTCTATCAAAGCGATTCGACTAATACAGCGTCCCTATTTGGCATGGGCTCTATCCGCTTGCAACAGAGAAAAATCGGTTCTGCAGTTGGATATTTTGAATCACTGGTGGTTCTGGAGCCAGACCATTTACAATCGCGACTCCATTTGATCGATCTCTACTCTCGACAATTGCGTGATAAAGAAGTTGAGAAGCATGTCGATGAAGCACTCGAATACCATCCTGAAAATGCGGTCCTCTGGAATTATCGAGGCCATGTCCAAAACCGAAATCGCCAGACCAAAAAAGCCCTCAAAAGTTTTTTGCGTGCTATCGAACTGGATAACACTTTTTACCAGACTTACAGTAATCTGGCTTCCATCTATCACGGAATGGGACAGTTTCAAGATGCGAAAGAGGCATTGGAAAAAGCTTATGAATTAAAGCCTCAACCAGAATTCCGCCTTGCGCTGGCCAGTTTATTGCCGCCCATTCCTGCTTCGATGGAAGCGATTCAGGATGTGCGTATTTCATTTATGCAAAAAATCGAGGAGATGCACGCCGATCAAGTGCAGATAGACACATCTATCAAACTGACTCCCGGCACCTTCTATCTGGCCTACCAGGGATTTAACGACCGTCCGATTATCGAACGGATGGCGGAATTATATCAACTGAATAATACACTCAGTTGGGATCAGCAGAACCCGACCGTCGAACGCGATGGTCGCATTCGCATCGGCTTCATTTCCAGCCTGTTCTATAAACATACCATCGGTTCGTTAATGAAAGGAATCATTAAAAACTTTGATCGGGAGAAGTATCATGTGATTACAATTTCGCCCACAAAATATAATGATGAGGTCGCTCAGGAAATCCGGGCGGATTCAGACGAGTACGTTTTTCTGGGAATCGATCTGCAACGCGCCAATCAGGTTTTGCAAAGCCTGGAACTGGATATCCTGTTTTATGCCGACATCGGCATGGATTCGTTTATCTTTTCGCTGGCCACCACACGGCATGCGCCTCTGCAATGCGTAACCTGGGGCCACCCGATTACGACCGGCTTGAACACCATTGATTACTTTATCTCCAGCAAACTGATCGAACCGGAAGACGCACAAGAACACTATACGGAGCGGCTTGTCCAGCTGGATGCACTGCCATCCTATTACTACCGTCCCACTTTGCCCGACAAGATTAAAGCACGAGGCGCATTTGGTCTTTCCGATAACGAACACGTTTATGCCTGCCCCCAAACGCTGTTTAAAATTCATCCCGAATTTGATCAGGTTCTGGCAGGAATTCTACGGAAAGACCCCAAGGCCCGGATTGTCATGATTCGTGACAACATTTCCAAATGGAAAGATTTGCTGGTTGAACGGTTCAATAATTCGTTCCCGGACGTCGTGGATCGGATTCACTGGTTACGTGGGATGGCAACGGCTGACTTCCTGAATCTGATTTATATTTCCGATGTGATGCTCGATCCAATGCACTTTGGAGGAGGAAACACGTCGTACCAGTCAATGGCCATCGGTACGCCCGTCGTGACACTTCCGGCAAAGTATATGCGTGGTCGTGGAATGCTGGCCGTCTATAAAAAAATGGGCATCATGGACTGCGTCGTTTCGTCCATCGACGAATACATCGATCTGGCCTGCCGCATCGGCGTGGATGAACAATTCCGAGATCAACTCCGCCTGAAAATCCTATCCAAAAGCCATCTGGTTTTTGAAGACATCAACACGGTTCGAGAAATGGAAACCTTCTTTGAATCAGCTTTACAACAAGTGGATGCACACAAAACAACTCCTCAATCTCTCACCAGTCTGACAAGCTCGACCTCACACAAGGATCAAAGCATGGATGCTTCCTCAAATAAGACGGAAATTGATGATCACACCAAAATTCTGAATTCAGCCATGCGGAATTATACTTGTCCCGCTTGCGGCTATCATATTGCCGTTCAGTTTTATGATGGTGGTCTGCTGCCGCTAACGACGCTGGCCTGGCCGAAAAGCTGCGAAGAAGCTCAGGCGATGGAACGTCTGCCCCACGATTTCATGCGGTGTGTTGATTGCGGACATATCTCGAACGCTGCCTTCGATTATGCCAAGGTCCCTTATTCCGATAAGCCGAACCTGATGTTCAACAAAGGGGCCATCTGGTCGGAACATCTGCAGAAAGTATGCGATCTGATTGCAGAAACCCTGCCTGAAAACCCGATCGTCGTGGAAATTGGTTGTGGGGAAGGTCATTTACTGCGTTCGCTGGCGAAGAAAATTCCCACAGGAAAATTCATCGGCTTTGACCCGAATGCGGAAATCGAAACAGAAGGCCTGATTGATGCACGGGCCATGTTATTCGAACCGGGAAAACATCTGGCTGAACTTCGTCCCGACTTAATCATCAGCCGGCACGTGTTTGAGCATCTGATGAACCCGCTCGGCTTTGCCCAGGAAGTGGCCTTTGCCGCCAATGTGGCCGAATGTCCGACCAGACTGTTTATCGAAGTCCCCTGCATTGATGGCGTACTTGCCGCGGGGCGTACGGTGGACTTTTTCTATGAACATAACTCCCACTTCACAACTCAGTCGCTGGAACGCCTGTTGACCCGGTGTGCTTCTGCCGTTGATCTGATCGAAACCAGCTACAACGGCGAAGTCATTTACGGGATGGCCAGTTTTCAGCCCCAGGATCACCAGGTGGAACTCGCACGTCAGGCGGTTGCATTTCAGGAAAAAGCCCTGCGGTCGGCGGCCCAACTGGCACTTCAGTTTGAAGACCTTGCAGATTCAGGCAAGCGCGTTGCGATCTGGGGCGGCACGGGAAAAGCAGCCGCGTTTGTGAACCAGAACCAGCTTGATAAAAAACGATTCCCGACCGTCATCGACTCTGACATGAATAAGGTCGGCACGTTTGTGCCGGGCACCGGTCAGGAAATTTTGTTTCGAGATCAATTACTGGAAGAACCCGTTGAGGTCATTTTGATAGCCACCCAATGGCGGGCCGCTGATATTGTACTTGAAATTCAACGCAATCACATTACTTTTGAGACGATCCTGATCGAATACCAGGGGCGACTGATTGATTACTTCCACGACAAGCACCCTTATCGCGGTGAAGAACAGCAGCCGGAGACGAAAGTCCCCCGCCCTCAGTTTCTTACACAGAAAAACAGACAACGTGATGCGATCGAGAACGACTTTACCTAGCAGAACCCGGGGTTCCGTTGCCGTTTCGTAACAGAGCACTTCCCCCAAACAAGATTTCAGACAGGATAGATTATGATCATCTTCAACTTCGGAATTCCGAACTCAGGTACTGACTGGTCACAGGAAGTATTTAAGAAAATCTGGGAAAGCCAGAATTTATCATTTCAGGTCGAAGACGCTAAGACAATGGAAGAGTTGAATCAGATCATCGGTACGATGAACGTGAATGAGCGGATGATTCTCCGGTTTGATCTGTTGACCGAGGAAGCCATTGCAGCCGCTCAGCAGGACGCCGTGCGTCCCTTTTATCATTATCGGGATCCCCGCGATGTCGTCTGTGCCGAGATGGAAAACAGTGAGATTCCTTTTGCAACCGCCGTCGATCAGACCGTCGCCGCGTATCAGGAAATCCATCATGCGCTCTGCCTGCCGGGAATTATGGTGATCCCCTATGAACATATTGCGGGGAATGCCGAAGGACTGATTTTTCAGATGGCGACCAAACTGGGAGTGCTGTTAAAATTGGATGCGATCTCCAAAATCGCCTGTGAGATGCGTGAACTGGTCGCGGAACCGCAGTACGCGGCGGCAGCCACAGCCACGGATTCTCTCACGGCACATTCGGTGCGAATTGATCAAGAGCACACCCAGGAGACTTCCGGCATACAGCCTCTGATTGTCGGAAAATGGCGCGATCAGCTTTCCCAGTCAGAAAAGGCAATGGTCACTCGTTTTTTCAAACCATTAGTCGATCAATTTGGTTACGGCGAATAAAGATTCCACTCAATACGCTCTACCAGGAATGGTAAATCATGCTGCCTGTAAATCAATTATGTACATTGAATTGCCAAACAGAAGGTTTTGAACTTTCAGAAAACCATCTGAATCAATATGCGGAAGAAGGGGTCCTGCTGGTGAAAAACCTGTTCGACCCGGATGAATTTCTGCCGATTCGACAAGATCTGGCAGGACGTCTCAGCCTGCTGGAACGGCACTTTGGTGCTGACGTTTCAGAAAACGCAAATGCGATCACGCAAATCAGCGACCGCCTGACCAGTCTGGAGGAACGTGCTCCCGGAGCGCAGAGTATTCTTTACGATTCCATGAATGCCGCACCTTCGCTGCATGCGATGGGGGCGCATTCGAAGTTGATGGCGATTCTGGAAAAACTGCTCTCGCCTGAAATTTCGATTCATGACCGGTACATTATTTTGATGAGCATGCCCCACGCAGAGTGGCATCTTGCTTCCTGGCATCAGGACTGGTATTACAACGAAGGCCCGTATTCGACCATCACACTGTATGCTCCTTTACAGAAAACCGATCATAAAAACGGCAGCCTGACGTTTGCACTGGGAGAGCACCAGAAGCCGCCGGTGCCTCACGACGAACACGACCACGGCATTACCACCAAGTGGCATTCAATGCCTCCCGAAGTTGTTCGCAGCTACGACCGCGTGGTACCCACAGCTCTGGAAGTGGGAGACGTGCTTTTGTTTCACAGTCTGACTCCGCATACCCCCTGTAAGAACCAGTCGAACTATGTGCGGTTCGTACTGAACTTACGGTATCGCGATCTGAGGGACCCTCAATTCCTGAAAGACGGCTGGCGCATCAAAGAGATCACACGTGCCAGACAGGCCATGCAGCGAACAGCATCCTGAACCAGAGAACAAACATAATCAGACTACGACCTGATTTTTCCAGCAACACTTCATAAAAAGCTGATTTGAAATGGCAGAAAAAAAAGGCCTGTTACGGGGCAACGTCGGTGAGTCACAGAACCAGTCTGCAAGCGACTTAAATGCGCTCAATGCCGTCGAACAGTATTGGGAATCGAGTGTCGGTACGAATTTGAACAAACTGGATGCGTTCACCAAATACGTTTCCCGGCAAGCGATTACCAAATTGATGGCCCGCTACGAAATTTTCAAACAACAACTGGAAGTCAACGGCTCCGTTGTAGAACTGGGCGTGCACCGAGGTGCCAGCCTGATGGCCTGGGCGAATTTCAGCGCGATTCTGGAACCGGTGAATTATCTGCGAAAAATCATCGGCTTCGACACATTTGAAGGTTTCCCCTCATTGAGCGAAAAAGATACCAGCGGGACCAGCGAACACCTCGAAGTGGGCGGGTTTAAGTCGGAAGAAAATGCGATGGAAGATCTGGAAAAAGCGATTCAGCTTTATGATTCGACCCGCTATCTGAATCACATTCCCAAAGTCGAGTTGGTCAAAGGGGACATCAGCGTCACGCTGCCTGAATACCTGAAAAAAAATCAGCATCTGGTCGTCTCCCTGTTACATCTGGATGCAGACCTGTACGAACCCACCAAGGTGGCGTTGGAACTGCTCGTTCCGCGGATGCCCAAAGGGGCCATTATCGCCTTTGATGAACTTAACATGGACTTATTTCCCGGAGAAACGCTGGCAGCGATGGAAACACTCGGGCTTCCCAATTTACGACTCAAGCGGTTTCCGTTTGCCACTTCACTTTCCTATGCGGTGCTCGAATAGAAACCCGACCTGCAAATTCGTCGCAATTGACAAAGTCTCTTGAAATCGCGTCGCTCGACTTGGATCTTCTATCACTCCGCTCAAGCAGCACCCTTTGACTAACCGATATATATTTAGATGCAGTGGTTCGTCGTGCGCAAATTTTTGCCGAGAGTCATTCGCTGACTGGCAGAATCAACATTCGCACTTCGATGACCTGATTTTCAGTCGGCAGATGAAATCACTGCTCACACTTGTGATCTCTGGTGAGGGCCAATCAGCGTTATAGGAAGCAACTACTCAGTCATTCACTAAGACAGGCTTGGTAAACAATGTCAGGCATCAGTTCCGGTGTCGGTCTGGCAACCGGATTAAACATTACGGAAATTGTGGACGCCCTGATCGGCGTGCAGAAGAATGCCCTCGTACGTCTGGCGAATCGTGCATCCGCGTTTGAAGCCACCGAGGGGGGCATCAAAACTCTCGAAGCCAACCTGCTGACGCTGAACTCTGCCGTTCAAAAGCTCAATCTGAAAAGTACCTTTGAAACGCTGAAGGCCACCAGTTCCGACAGCAGTCAATTCAGTGTCGCCGCCAATAGTACAGCCACCTCAGGTTCCTACCAGTTGCAAGGGCTGCGCAAATCGTCGAATCATCAGGTCATTTCCAAAGGATTCGCTGATTCCGATACGACCCCCATTGGAACCGCCACTACCATCACGCTCTCAAATAACGGTAAGCTGAATGAGCCCAAACTGCTGGAAGAACTGAATAATGGTCTGGGCGTTCAACGGGGAAGTATTCGTATTACCGACCGCGATGGTCAGACAGAGGTGATTGACCTGACCAAAACCGTCACTATTGACGATGTTGTTGACGAAATTAATAAGTCTGCCACATCGATTGTCGCCAGTATTGAAGACGATCACCTGGTCTTTACTGATACCGGTTCCGGCACAGGTACGCTTAAAGTCAGCGAAGTGGCCGGCGGTCAAACCGCTGCCGACCTGGGAATTTTGAAGTCGGTCGTTGCTTCTACGTTTGACGGCGATACCGTGTATCGAGTGACCAGTAATTTCAACCTGTCACAAATCAATGATGGAAATGGCATTACAACTGTCGTCGGCTCAGACGATTTTCAGATCATCGCTGCTGACGCATCAACGTTCGACGTCAACCTGGACACTGCCCAGACGGTTGGCGATGTCGTCGATCTGATCAATAATAACAGCTCGAACGGAGGTAAAGTTACTGCAGCGATCGACGTTAACGGAAAATTAGTTCTGACAGACAACACCGTGGGGGCAAGTACATTTGAAGTGACTGCCTTGAACGGTTCATTGACGGCTCGCGAGTTGGGAATTCAAACCGCGGCTCCTGGCGGAACAATCAGCGGCACGCTCTCTGGCGGCTTGGATTCGGTATTACTCAGAAGCTTGAACGGCGGAGTTTCTTCAGGGGGAACGCCTCTGAACGCAGGTCAGGTTAATCTCATCGATGGCGCCGGAGGAAACACCACGATCGATTTTTCCTCTGCGGAAACCCTGAATGACGTGATCAACCTGATCAACGCTAATGGCTCGATTCAAATTGAAGCCAGCCTGAATGATACCAAGACCGGCATTCAGATCAAAGACACCTCTGCTTCTTCTGGTACGTCGATTGAAATCCAGGATGTCACCGGAAATCTGGCCGGTTTTCTGAAAATTGATGCGGTTCTGGGCGACTCAAAACATACTGTCGATTCCGGTTCACTCGATCTGCGCTACATCAACCAGAAAACATCGTTGTCAACTTATGCCAAAAACGGCAAAGCGGTTCCGACCGGCAGCATCCGCATTACCGATCGCACAGGAGTCAGTTTTAATGTCAGTTTGACGGACAAAGAAACGACAAAAACGGTCGGCGATGTACTCACCAAAATTAACGAAGCGGCCGCCACAGCCGGCGCGCAAATCAATGCCCGTCTGAACGATACCGGCGACGGCTTTATCGTGGAAAGTACCGGCGGAAGCAGCTTCGATGTCAAAGTGGAAGAAGTCTCCGGCGGAACCGTGGCCGCAAGCCTGGGTATTAAAGGCTCCGGAACCACCGGTGTTGAAAGCCGCCAGGTCACCACGGTATCGGTCGAAGCTACGGATACGCTTGATGACATCGCAGAAAAAATCAATGCCACCGGTATCGCTTCCGCGACGATTATCGACGACGGCACCGCGTTCAACTCTGCCCGGCTTTCTTTCACTTCTAATCGAGGCGGTAAAGCCGGTGAGCTGATCCTGGAGAGTTCGTACGACTTTGGTTTCACATCCTCCGTTGATGCAGAGGATGCATTAATTCTGATTGGCAGTAATCCCCAAACCTCGTTTTTACTGACGTCATCAACCAACAGTTTTGACGACGCGATTACCGGACTGGAGATCGACTTAAAATCCATAGGCACCTCGGCGGCAACGATCAGCGTTTCCCGTGATACTGCCGGTGTAAAAACAAGTATCAACACCTTTATCTCCGCTTATAACAGTTTTATTGACGCTAAAAACACACTGACGAATTACAATTCGGACACCAATGAACGGGGCGTCCTGAATGGGAATGGTGTGGTTTTAACAACGGTTTCTCGCCTGGAAGGTTTGATCACCAAAAAACTTTCGGTCAGTAACAATACCATCAAAAGTATGTCCGATCTGGGGGTGCAGTTTGGCGGCGATGGAAAACTGACTTTGAACAGCTCCATCCTGGAGCAGGTACTGGCCGACGATCCCAGTGACATAACGGAGTTCTTCCAGCAGGAAGACAAAGGTTTTGCCGTCGTCATGAATGATGTGATCACGGCAATGACCGATCCGTTTACCGGCACGTTCAAGACACAGATCGATGCGTTACAGGCATCGGCACTTGCGATCAACACGCGCGTCGACGATCTGAATACCATTCTGGAAGCCAGACGCGAACGACTCATTCGCCAATTCACATTGCAGGAAACCATTGTAAACCAGTTGAACTCACAACAGACTGCTTTGGAAGCGCTGCAAAATGGTAGTAGCAATTGATCAAACTGGAAAATAACAAGTCACAATTTATCGACGCATTCAAACTAACAGAGGGGCCACCAAGGAGATGAACGGACAAGACTATCTCGAGAATCAGGTTTTGACAGCGCAACCACAGCAGTTACACCTCATGGTTGTCGATGGCGCATTGCGGTTTGCCAGAAAAGCGGCTCAGGCTGCTGAGAATCACCATTTCGAACAGGCACACTTCGCGTTAGACAAAAGCCGCGATCTGGTTGCCGAACTGATTGGCGGACTCGATGGGTCCCACCAACCCGAAATGGTCGAACAACTCAAAGCATTGTTTGTTTTCGTGTATGAAAACTTAAATCATGCTGACGTCAAGCAGGATGCCGGCTATATTCAAAACGCCATAAAAGTCTTGAGTATCCATCGGGAAGCCTGGTGTGAACTTATCGAACAGCTTCAATCCACGGTAACCGAAGAAAATAAAATGTTTCATACCCAGGAATCTTTGAAACGCCCGCATCATA
>NZ_CALFPF010000554.1 GCF_937919775.1 uncultured Gimesia sp. | reverse complement strand
TGCCTTTAAAGACAAGATGTGGCTGATGGGGGGCTGGTATAACGGCAGGTTGGAAGGGCATTCGGCAGGAAATCAAGTCTGGTCTTCAGTTGACGGCAAACAGTGGGATGAGGTCACGAAACAGGCAGAGTGGACTCCTCGTCTGGCGGCGGCCCTTGTGGAATTCAAGGGGAAAATGTGGTTGCTGGGCGGGACGGAAAACTATTATTTTGGCGACGCGAAAAGTCTGAAAAATGATGTCTGGTCTTCTTCCGACGGTAAAGAATGGAAGCTGGCCACAGCCAATGCCGGCTGGTCACCACGTGCGTATCATCAGGCCGCCGTGCTGAATGGAAAAATCTATGTATTCGGTGGCGGCAATTATACGCCGGAATATCATGCGACCAATGATGTCTGGAGTTCTGAAGATGGAATTCACTGGACACAGGAAACAGCGAAAGCCCCCTGGCACGAACGCTTATGGTTTTCGACGGTGGTGTATCGAGACCGGATCTGGGTGATCGGCGGCTGGTCGAACAATCCTGCGAAAAATAAAAATGATGCCTGGTATTCACAGGATGGTAAGAACTGGACCGAACTGAAGTCAGATGTTGTCTGGAAAGAACGTCACGAGCATTCGGCTTTCGTGTTTCAGGATAAAATCTGGTTAGCCGGCGGACATGCCCAACCGCTGAACAGCGAAGTCTGGACGCTGGATGTTCCTAAAGACTGGTTTGAAAAGACTGACAACATTTCCTCCCTGCAGCCCGGGCTCCCAAAAACAGTCGAAAAACTGAAGTCCGGAAAACCTGCGAAAATTGTCTGCTTCGGGGACAGCGTTACCGGCGTTTATTATCACACAGGCAGCCGTCGCGCTTATACGGATATGTTAGGATTGGCACTAAAGAAGGCCGTTCCTGAAGCCGATCTGACAATGATTAACGCCGGCATCAGCGGGCATACGACGGTGAATGCGTTGGCGCGGATCGACGGGGATGTGCTGAAACAGAAGCCTGATCTGGTGACAGTGATGTTCGGCTTGAATGACATGACCCGAGTTCCACTGGAACAGTATCGAGACAATCTGCGGGCGATCATTAGCCAATGCCGTGCGGTGGGAGCCGAGGTGTTGCTGTGTACGCCGAATGCAGTCATTACAACACAAAGTCGGCCGGCAGAAAAGCTGGTCCAATATTGTGATGTGGTCCGCGAGGTCGGCAGGGAAATGCAGGTGCCTGTTTGCGATAACTATCAAAAACTGACTGCACTGCGGGATCGGGACGCACTATCATGGCGTTTGCTGATGAGCGATGAAATTCATCCCAATATGGCAGGCCACAAAAAAATGGCGGAACTGATTGCTGAATCGATTACGGGAAAAACGGTTTCTCTGGCTGATGTCAAACCTCCGGCGCTGGCTATTCCACGCACAAAGTCACTACTCAAAAATAATCAACCAGTCCGGGTGATCGCGATGCCTCCTTTGGATCAGATGATTCAATCGGCCATGAAAAAAATCGCCCCTGATGCGCAACTGCAAGTGACAACCTGGCAGACGGAAGGCAAGACACGCAGGCAAATCGAAGCCGATGCGAAAGCGACGATCCGCCCCCAAAAACCAGATCTGGTTCTGCTGGCGATTCCGCGAACCGCAAAAGCCGACTCGCAGGAAGACTTCATTCACAGTTCTATCTGGACCATGAACTACGCGCTTAACTTTGGGACAGGGGGCTGGGATTGTGTCGTGTTTCATCCGGATGTCTTCGACTCTTCCCATCCGCAACCTGAGTATGATCAACTGACACGACGACTGGTCCTGGGCCAGGATTTGACACTCGTCGATCGAAAACCGGATCAAACCACGAGCACAGAAGAGCTAATCCTGAAATGGCTGAAATCTCAACTGGATTGAGTGAATGATCAATGTGTGTCCGTGACTAAGAAAATTACAGGTTGATCATTCTCCAGCGAGGATCACAAACATGAAACAGCTTTCGTTCGATTCGTTCAATTATGAATTCAATCGCTTTCAGGAACCGCGCATCAGAATCAAAACCGGCGAAACGATCCGGGTCGAAACGGAAGATGCGCTTTCCGGGCAGATCCGTCAGGCCGGCGATCGCAGAGATAAAAGCAAAGTACCGTTCAGCAATCCGGTAACCGGTCCCATTTATGTTGCACAGGCGGAGCCCGGTGATTCGCTGGCGATTAAAATCGAAGCCATTGAATCCCGCGACGGACAATGTGCGACGTATACGGGAAATCCGAAACAACTGTGCCAATGGCTGGGGACTGATGTGCCGGATGGCGCGCACGTCTGCCCGATTCGGGATGGGTTCGTCTATTGGAGTGATGAAATCAAAATTCCGTATGTGCCGATGCTGGGGTGTATCGGCACCACACCCGCGTATGGGATGCCCAGTACCATGCCGGCTGGCCCGCATGGCGGCAATATGGATATTAGAGAAGTCACTGTGGGCAACACGCTTTATCTGCCGGTCTTTGTAGCAGGAGCCCTGCTTTATCTGGGGGATGCCCATGCGGCGATGGGGCAGGGGGAACTCTCTGCGACCGGTCTGGAGATGGCCTCGCAAACGACTTTGACCATCAACCTGGTGAAAGGCAAAACGATTGCCGGGCCGCGTATTGAATCGCCAGAAGAGATCATTACCGTCGCCAGTGGGACGCCGATGGAACGCGCTACTGCCGAAGCCTTCGCCCAGATGATTCTCTGGATGGAAGCCGACTATGGCTGGAATCGATGGCGGGCCTATGATCTGCTGACGCATGTGGCGGACATCTCAATGGGCTACTATGAAGGAGGCGGTCTGGCAGTCAAAATTGCGAAAAAATATGTCGCTCATCCTTCTTAATCTTATTTTGTTCCTTCCATTATTTCTCGACTGCAGTTCTCTCCCGTTATCGGAATCGACCTTATGCTAATCGGATATGTCAGCGATGAAAATTATCGGGCACTTTACGATGTTGCCGTCGAGTTTCAGGCGGACGGCCAGTTCTTCAGTACCCGCTCGACTGCATCCGGAGCCGTGATTCTGGATCTTCCCGTGGGCGCGTATGAAGTCATCCTGCAGCACCGGGATCATTGTTCCAAGCGAGTTCAGCTGGAGGTGGAACCCGGGCAGGTTCATCAGTTTCGCTTACTGTCAACAAAATTGTATGGATTTGCCTGGCCTCGTTGTGTGAGCGCGGGAGAATCTTCAGAGTTTCGCGTGCATTCCACTTCTGAGTACAGTCTGGAATTGTGGCGGTACGGGAAAGAAAAAGAGTACGTGCGGCGGATTGGTACGTTTGACGATCATGCGCCTCTGGCGAATCTACAGATTACACCCGACGGTGATTACACTCAGAACGGCGTCGACTGGAACAACGTCGGTTATCGAACCGTCACACAGAAGCAAACCGTCGCCGCACCGGAGAAAACCGGCTTGTATATGTTCCATCTGAGTAACAAATCCGGGGATGTATTTACTTATCCCTGGGTCGTCTCGCCGCAAACACCGCAATCCAATGTGGCGATTCTGGCCAGCGATCTCACCTGGAATGCCTACAACAATTTCGGCGGGCGCAGTAATTATCTGAATCCGGAAGGGCTGCCTCCGACTCCCGTGGTCAACAGCCGCCAGGAATTGAGGCGCTATTTGAAGCCCTCGTTCGGAGCCTATTATGTGGAAGATTATCCACCTCTGTCTCTGGAACGGCCTCAGCCTTATTTGCACATTGACCTGAACGAGCAACTCCGTGATCCCATTTATAGCCGCATGGGGTGTGGCATGTTGCATTCGGAATGGCGGCTGCTGGGCTGGATGGAAGAGCAGGGACTGGATTACGATTATTACAGTGAAACTCAATTTCATTTCGGGCAGCTTCCGTTAGATGAATATAAAGTTCTGATTCTGAGTTCGCATCCGGAATACTGGTCGAAGCAGATGTATGACCGGCTGAAATCCTGGGTGTTTGAATCGGGGGGGCGGTTGATTTATCTGGGAGGCAACGGCTTAAACTGTGAAGTAGAATTTCTGGACGATCATCGTGTGGTTTATCACAACACGGATTGTACCCAATGGTGCGGTGTGGCGATGGACCCGCCCATCCCGGAATCGGAGTCGACTTTTGAAAGCCGCTATCATGCGCGACAGGAGTCCGAGGCAAATCTGCTGGGGGTTGTCTTTTCATTTGCCGGCATCATGACGGGGGCTCCGTATCAGGTGATTGATGATCAACACTGGTGTTTTGCGGGGACCAGCTTAAAGCAGGATGACCTGTTTGGCACGGAAAGCCAGCATATGCGAATTCCGGGTGGTGCGTCGGGGCATGAGACGGACAAAATTTCTGCCAGCTCGCCTCCCGAGGTGCATCTGGTCGCGCAGGGAACCAACCCGGATCAGGGAGGCGCGGATATGGTGCATTTCAAAACGTCCTCCGGTGGGGAAGTCTTCTCTGTAGGTTCAATCTGCTGGATCACTTCAATGCTGGTGGATGAAAATGTCTCTCGGATTTCACGCAACGTGATCGATCAATTTACGAAATCGGATTGAGAGCGAAGTGGATCGTTAAATAGATCAGGCGATGATATCCAGGATCGGTTTCCCGTAGTCAATTTCCAGTCGTTTGCGACCGGGAATATCCAGCTTATGGTGATCCAACCCCAGCAGGTGGTACAGGGTGGCATGGATATCGGTCACATAGTGTGGTGACTCGACCGCATGAAAACCGAGTTCATCGGTGGCGCCGTGGACGTGTCCCTGTTTGATTCCTGCTCCGGCAAACCAGACCGTGAAACCATGCGGATGATGATCGCGGCCGCTGGGCATCTTCGTATTTCCACGGTTTTCCACTGCCGGCGTTCGTCCGAATTCGGTGCAGAAGACAACGACTGTGTCGTCCCACATTCCGCGGCGTTTTAAATCTTTCAAGAGACCGGTAATCGGTTTATCGACGCGTTTACAGGAACGCGTGTGATTTTCCTTTAAATTCTGATGCGAGTCCCACTCGCCGTAATCGCTCAGATAGACCTGGGTAAAACGAACACCGCGTTCTGCCAGGCGACGGGCTGCCAGAAGACGACGGCCATAAAGGGCGGTCTCTTGATCATCGATGCCATACAGATTTTGCGTTTCCTGGGTCTCTTCTGTCAGATCCAGAACTTCAGGAACCGATGTTTGCATGCGGAATGCCAGTTCATAGGAATTGATGCGGGCCCGCAATTTCTCATCACTGGGATATTCTACGGACGATAGTTGATTCAGCTCATTGATGAAGGCATATTGGTTGGCCTGTTCCTGTTCCAGAACGGTTTGAGGCCTGGTGCCGAAGGGGAGTGGGTTTTTCGGGTCCAGAGACAGTTCCACTCCCATATACTTGGGGCCCAGGTAATCCGGATTGAAGTTTTCTTTCACGCGGGTGTCGGTATACGAACCCAGAAACACATATTCGGGCAGGTTTTGATTCAGGCTGCCTAAACCATAACTGAGCCAGGAACCGATCACCGGTTGTTTTTGATCGAGTTTATGTCTTCCGTGATGAATCTGATATTCGGCGGCATGATCATTATCGGTCGTATACATGGAACGGACAAAGGAAATCTCATCGACGCAGTTCGCCAGATGCGGCCACCAATCGGTGATTTCGATGCCCGACTCTCCCTGTTTCTTGAAACCCACCTGCATCGGCATGATCTTGGAATGTTCACGCTTCACCTGTACGACGGAACGCGCCCGTTCCTGATATCGCGGATCTTTAAACGGATCGGGGTAAACCGTTTCAGAAAAGGTTTTTCCGCCGTATTTATTCAATTCCGGTTTAGGATCAAACGTTTCCATCTGACTGTAACCGCCGGAAAGAAAGAC
>NZ_CALFPF010000553.1 GCF_937919775.1 uncultured Gimesia sp. | reverse complement strand
AACGCTCCCCCAGAAGCATCTGCTGATCAAAGCGAGAAGAAGAAACCGTAAGCGATTCTCAACCCGCCCCCGCCCTGCACTATGCGACCTGCAAACGGATCGCTTCATCAATGGCGGCAAACACCACGTCGCAGAGTTGACCGATCAAATCGGCTGGCATCCCGGGAGCCGGCATCAGCACCACCACATCTCCCAGAGGACGCACAATCACCCCCTGCCTGCGCGCAGCGAGCGTCACCCGATGGCCCATGCGCCACGCTGCGGGAAACGCGGCTTTGCTTTCCCGGTCGGCCACCAGTTCAATTCCCACCATCACGCCTTTCTGCCGAATCTCCCCCACATGCGGGTGATCTTTGAGTTCGGCCAGTCGTTCTGTCAGGACCTGAGTATTCTGTTTGACGTTTTCCAGTGTCTGCTGCGTATCAAACAGTTTCAGCGTCGCCAGCGCAGCAGCACAGGCTAACGAATTTCCGGTATAGGTGTGACCGTGGAAAAACGTTTTATATTCTTCCGGCTCTGCATCGAAGGCGTCAAAGATTTCCTCTGTCGCCATCGTCACCGCTAAAGGCAGATATCCCCCCGTAATCCCTTTGGCCAGACACAGAAAGTCAGGCGTCACCCCTTCCTGCTCGCAGGCAAACATGGTTCCGGTCCGTCCCAGTCCCACGGCGACTTCATCGGCAATGAGCGGTATCCCATAACGGGCCGTCAATTCGCGCACCCGTTTCAGATAACCGGGCGGATGCATCAACATTCCAGCCGCGCCCTGCACCAAAGGCTCGATAATAAACGCCGCCAACCGATGCTGGTTCTCGACAATCAACCGTTCCAGTTCCTGTTCGCAGAATTCCAGATAACCGGCTGCCGAATATTCGTCGGGACGGTGATACGCCGTCGGACAGGGAATCTGCACTGCTTCAAACAGCAGCTTGCCGAAGATCTGATGAAAAATGGCAATCCCCCCCACGCTGACTGAACCGATCGTATCGCCGTGATACGCGTGCTGCATACAGGCAAACAGGTCGCGTGGCTGTTCTTCCGGGACCGGTTTCTGCGCATGATATTGAAACGCCATCTTCAGCGCGATCTCAACGGCGGTCGAACCGCTGTCAGAATAGAAAACTTTCATCAGTCCGGCCGGCGCACGTCTGACTAATTCCGCCGCCAGCTCGATTGACGGCACGCTCGCCAGTCCCAGCAACGTGGAATGCGCGACTTTATCCAACTGCTCCCGGATCGCCTGATCAATTGCGGGCACACGATGGCCGTGCACATTGCACCAGAGGGAAGAAATACCATCCAGATAAGTACGACCATCAACGTCCGTTAAAAAGAAACCGTCGCCCGATTCGATAATCGGCACACTTTCATCCCGATGGGCACGCATCTGAGTAAACGGATGCCAGACATGTTCGTTGTCAACGGTTCGTAATTCTTCCGACTTCATAATCGACTCTGAAAAAGCGTAAATGGAAGGTGTCTATAAACAGAAAGAGTCACGTCAATTGATCGTGACTCTTTCACAGATACAGCATCTATTAAAAATTAACCAGGCAGCAAATCGCGAACGACATCGCGTTCATCTCGCAATTCCTGCAAGGTCGCCTTGAATTTTTCCTGAGCAAAATCGTCGTGCTCAATCCCTTCCACGATTTTCCAGGTGGTACCATCGCTGGTCACAGGAAATCCGCAGATCAAACCTTCATCCACACCATAGCTGCCGTCACTGCAGACGGCGGCACTGAAGCTCTCGCCCAGCGCGGTAGGAGTAATGATGCTTTTGATCGTGTCCAGAGCGGCATTCGCAGCCGAGGCAGCGCTGGAAGCACCGCGTGCCTGAATCACAGTGGCACCACGTTTTTGCACGGTTTCGATAAATTCACCACGCAGCCAGTCATGATCTCCAATGATTTCCGGAACCGGATTTCCATGAATTGTGGCGTGATAAAAATCAGGGAACTGAGTTGCGGAGTGGTTGCCCCAGATGTTCATGTTCTTCACAGCGGAAACCGGCTGTCCGGCTTTCTTGGCAATTTGCGTTATCGCCCGGTTCTGATCCAGTCGTGTCATGGCGTACCAGCGATCACGGGGAACTTTGGGCGCGTTGCTCATCGCGATCAGGCAGTTGGTGTTACAGGGATTCCCGACAACCAGCACCCGGACATCATCAGCGGCGGCGGCTTCAATGGCCTTGCCGGTGCTGGTGAAAATCGGTCCGTTGATGCGGATCAAATCGCCGCGTTCCATGCCTGCTTTGCGGGGAATACTGCCGACGCAAATCACGAAATTACAATCGGCAAAACCATCTTCCAGATGATCGCTGTCTGCTTTCACAACACCTGCCAGAGTGGGAAATGCACAATCTTCCAGTTCCATCTCAACACCGTCTAAAGCGGACAGCACGGGCGGAACTTCCACAAGGTGCAGGATGACGGGCTGATCGGGACCAAAAATTTCCCCGGAGGCCAGGCGGAACAACATGGCATAACCAATCTGCCCAGCCGCCCCTGTTACCGCAACGCGAATCGGATGATTCATCTCTTAATCACTCCTTAACAATGAATATTGCTCAATGAACTTGTCGAATAGTTGAATTTTGAATGCCTTGTTTTTTACCTCCCTTCCGGCTGATCGGCAACCGTTCAGAGGCATCAGTTTTTAATTTCTGGAGACTCGTGGCAAATGTCGATCAAAAAAGTGCTCAGATCGCCGGACTCCTTCGGTTTCTCCCCGATTTGGAGTCAATTGCTTGTAGATTAATGATTCGCAAAAACGAGACCACCAATCACAATTGCC
>NZ_CALFPF010000552.1 GCF_937919775.1 uncultured Gimesia sp. | reverse complement strand
TTACAATATTCCTGATCATCAGATTTCCTGCGAGAACCCACCTATGATTTTTCTACGAAAATTGATTGTCAAAACTACAATCGTGTTTGCGCTGTGTGCGACACTTTCCCCTGCCCTGTTACCCGCCGATGGACCGGCTGACAATATCGCCGATCAGGTCCGCCGGATTCCGGCCCTCGGCGTGGAAGTTCCCGCCGAACAGAAACAGCAGCTCCAGGCAGGACTCGCGAAACTTCAGACATCGCTGGATCAGTTAAAGAAGAGTAAGGACACACGGATTCAGTCTTTGATTCCGGATGTGGAAATCTATCATCGGGCCGTGCGGTGTGCGCTCGAGTATCAGGAATTCTTCCACGAACGCGAAATCGGCAACGGGCTCAAGTTATTACAGCAGGGCCAGGAACGGGCAGACCAGTTGTTGAAAGGCGAAGCCCCCTGGACGCGTCAGACAGGACTGGTCGTTCGCGGATATATTTCGAAGATCGATCAGACCGTGCAGCCCTACGGCCTGGTGATTCCGGACAGCTATACCTTTTCGGGTAAAAGCCAGTATCGTTGTGACCTCTGGTTTCACGGCAGAGGAGAACGCCTGAGTGAACTTAACTTCATTGATCAGCAACAACGATCCCGCGGGCAGTACACCCCCGCCGACACCATCGTGCTGCATCCCTACGGTCGTTATTCCAACGCCTTCAAGTTCGCGGGCGAAGTCGATGTGCTGGAAGGATTAGAATCGACCAAACAACACTATCGCATCGACGAAGATCGCATTTCGGTCCGCGGCTTTTCGATGGGGGGCGCCGCCTGCTGGCAGTTCGCCGTGCATTACGCCGACCGCTGGTTTGCCGCGAATCCGGGAGCCGGCTTTTCCGAAACGCCTCTGTTCCTGGATGTCTTCCAGAAGGAAACTCTGAATCCGACCTGGTATGAGAAAAAATTGTGGCAGATGTATGACTGCCCCGGTTACGCGCTCAATCTGTTTCAGTGCCCGACCGTCGCCTACAGTGGGGAAATCGACAGTCAAAAACAGGCGGCCGATGTGATGGAACTCGCTTTGAAAAATGTGGGCATTGATCTGGTGCACATTATCGGGCCAGACACCGCGCACAAGCTGCACCCCGATTCTAAAATCATCATTGAAGACAAAATGGACTCGCTGGCAAGAGTGGGCCGTCAGAGAATTCCCAGCACCGTGCATCTGGTCGCGTATACCTTAAAGTACAACCGGATGAACTGGGTGACGCTGGACGCGATGGGCGAAGAATGGACTCAGGCACACATCAATGCCCGGCTGCATTCCCAGAATCGTGTCGAAGTCAAAACAGATAATGTGACCGCGTTTTCGCTGAAAATGGATGCGGGAGAGTCGCCGCTGGACATGACCCATCCGGTCATGGTTCAAGTGGATGGTGTGAAACTCGAAGCCCCCCGCCCCATGTCAGACCGTTCGTGGCAGGTCTCTTTTCACAAAACCGGCGATGCATGGCATGTCGGTCCCGTCGTTTATGAACCGGGACAACTGGTCAAAAAACATAATCTGCAAGGACCGATTGACGACGCCTTTATGGATTCGTTCATCTTTGTCTCCCCTTCCGGAACCTGTGCTTCGCCAACTGTCGACAAGTGGGTGCAGTCAGAAATGAAACACGCGATCGTGCACTGGCGACAGCAGTTCCGCGGCGATGCCCGCGTCATGCAGGATTCAAAAATTACTGACAAAGAAATTGCCTCCAGCAATCTGATTTTGTGGGGCGATCCTCAGAGTAACCAGCTCATCAAAAAGATTGTCGACAAACTGCCGATTCAATGGAATCAGGAAACCATTGTCGTTGGTGAGAAGCAGTATCCTGCCGATCATCATGCCCCGATTTTGATTTTCCCTAATCCGTTGAATCCCGAAAAATACGTGGCTCTCAACAGCGGGTTTACCTATCGCGAGTATGCGTATCTGAACAATGCCCGGCAGGTGCCGATGCTGCCCGACTGGGCGATTATCGACTTGCGTACGCCGGCCGGCAGCCAGTATCCGGGCAAAGTCGTCGATGCCAATTTCTTTGACGAATTCTGGCGTGTCAAATAATGTAATCCGATTTCGAAGGGCGCCACTTCGGAATGAACTGAAAATCAATCCTCTTAGAATGATGAGTTCCTCCATGAAAACTCTGACTAATTCACTCATCGCCGCTTTGTTTCTGACGATCACCAGCCTGGCCGTTGCCGAGGTCTCCTATTATAAACCCTCGTCAAAAACCGGGGCTTCTCTCTGTGTGATTGTCAAAGACAATGTATTGGCGCACACATCGCAAATCCTGCCTTTAAATATCAAGGGGGGTAGAATTACTTCAGAAAATGCCCGCGATCAATGCGTGCTCGTGCTCAAGAATTTGAATTACCTACTGGAAAAAGTTGACAGCAGCCTGAACCAACTGGTGAAATTGAATATCTATGTCACCCATGAAGACCTGATCCAGGAGATGCAAGGGCTGATCAAAGAACTAAAATTACCAGCTCAGCCTGCGTGCACTTTTGTCGTGACAAAGCTGGCTGATCCTAAAGCATTGGTCGCTATGGATGCCGTCGCCGTATCAGGTTCAAACAAGAAGCTGTCACAGGTACAGATTTTCAATGACGACGTTTCCGGCTTCCGAGCCGCGTTACTGCCGGCGGGGCGCACCGCCTACATCTCAGGTCAGGCGGTGAAAGCAGGTACGCTGGCCGAGTCCACCAAAAAAACGATGGAAGAATTATTCCAAACGATCAAGTACCTGGGTGGTTCACCGGAAAATATCATCCAGATCAAAGCCTTTCTGACTCCGATGTCGGAGGCTGCGGTAGCCAGTCAGGTCATCGATGGTTGTTTCCCGTATGATACGAAGCATCCCGTTACACTGGTCGAATGGTATTCTTCCCTGCCGATTGAAATCGAGATGATCGTCGCTCTGCCGGGCGAAGCATCCACGACGCGACCTGCAGAGACCGTCACTTACCAAACGCCTACCGGCATGAAAGCCTCGCCGGTTTTCAGCCGCGTGGCGATTGCAGAAGTCAGCGACCGGATTTATGTCTCGGGAATTACTGCCAAAGAACCTGGCGATAACAGCACACGCATTCGCAGCGTGTTCGATCAGTTGAAAGCGATTGTCGGGGAAGCGGGCAGTGACATGCAACACCTTGTCAAAGCCACCTATTATGTTTCCGACGATGCCATCAGCGGCGATTTCGGCAAGATTCGCCAGGAATATTACGATCGCCAGCGCCCGCCGGCTGCCTCTAAGGCCACGGTCAAAAGCGTAGGTGTTCCGAATCGCATTCTGGTGATCGATATGATTGCGGTGCCAGCGAAATAATTTCGAGTTGACTCGCGGCAGAAAAACAAAAAACGCCCTGGTTCAACAGGGCGTTTTTTTGATGGCTGGTTTTATGCGGTTCTCGCTCAGGCAATGATCTCATGCACGACACGGTTCACTTGTTTGTCAATCAGTGATTGCTCTGCACCATTGCGTGTGAACGTCAGCCGTTCTGCATCTATTCCAAACAGATGCATCAATGTTGCGTGATAATCACTGGGGCTGACTTTGTCTACGACAGCATGATGTCCGAATTCATCGGTCTCGCCGTAGGTCATGCCTCCCTTCAAACCACCGCCGGCCAGCCACATGCTGAAGCCGTAGGTGTTATGGTCCCGTCCCTGTTTCGCCATACCGGCGTCATTCTGGATCACGGGCAGTCGTCCCATTTCACCGCCCCAATGCACGAGCGTCTCATCCAGCAGACCGCGTTGCTTGAGGTCTTTCACCAGGCCCGCAGAAGGAACATCGACCCGTTTGCAGGTACTGGGGAGGGAAGTCCGCATGCTGGTATGATGGTCCCAATGCTGGTTTCCGGTCATGATTTGCACGAATCGCACGCCGCGTTCAATCAGACGACGGGAAATCAGACAACGCTTTCCAAACTCGGCCGATGCGGGATCGTCAATTCCATACATGGCCTGAGTGGCTTTGGTTTCCTTGCTCAAGTCGAGTGCCTCGGTGGCCGCGGTCTGCATTTTGGCAGCCAACTCGTAGCTGGCAATGCGGGCAGAAAGATCATCTTCGCCGGGGTGCTGATTGAGATGTCTCTGATTCAGCGTTCCTAAAAAGTCGAGGTATTTTTCCTGGGCTTTCCCACTCAGATGAGGAGGCGAGTTCAGATTGAGAATTCGTGGTTCTTTGGGACGAATCACGGTTCCCTGATAGAGCGAAGGCAGCCAGCCATTAGTCCAGTTATCAACGCCCAGCACTGGTGCTCCGCCGGGATCAACCATCGCGATATAAGCGGGAAGATTTTCCGATTCGGAACCTAATCCGTAAGTCAACCAGCTTCCCAGAGTCGGACGTCCGGGAAGAATGCGCCCGCTGTGCATGGCGTAAATCGACTGGCCATGATTATTCACGCTCGTATGCATGGACCGCATCAGCACGATGTCATCCACGACTTCACCCAGACCGGGCAGCAACTCCGACAGTTCGGTGCCGCATTCTCCATGCTTACTGAATTTCCAGGGACTGCCCAGCACTTTAGAACTGGCCTGGGCGGCGTTGTCGTACTTGATGTCTCCCGGAAACTTCTTGCCATCGTATTTCTGGAGCATGGGTTTGGGATCAAA
>NZ_CALFPF010000551.1 GCF_937919775.1 uncultured Gimesia sp. | reverse complement strand
CTGTCGTTAGCATAGTGTTCAACGGAATTGGGATCACGCCCGCCTTAAAAATCGTTACATTAATATTTGGACTGAATTTACTGACCTCGACCGGTTGCGGATCAATGCCTGTATTATAAGTTCATCCGTTTTGAATATTCCACGCTGGCAATTTGTATTATGCTATATTATGAAGCTTTCATCACGATCTGTATGATGGAATAGAATCCTGCCTCGAAGTAAAAGTACACTCAGCACTATGACAGCTCAATTTCCCGATTATCTTAAAATCACCCGCGACACCTTAGCCACAGAAACAGCAGTTAAGCTAACTGTCGTGAAAGATATGCCGGATGTCGCCCAACATATGGCATTGGCGATGCTGCAGGTAATAGTTGCCGCTGAACAAAAAGGGCATCCTGCAACATTAATCGTTCCCGTCGGTCCAGTCGATCAGTACCCTATTCTGGCTGATTTATTGAACGCACGGCGCTACTCTCTCCGGGATGTCATGCTGATCAATATGGACGAGTATCTGACCGACGACGATCAATGGGTTGATATTTCGCATCCCCTCAGTTTTCGAGGTTACATGAATCGAAAATTCTATGATTTATTGAATCCGGAGTTGGCGCCTTTGCCAGAAAACCGTATCTGCCCGGATCCGAACAACGTAAGTGCCATTCAACGTTTGATAAATCAACGGGGAGGTGTTGATGCCTGCTTTGGGGGAATTGGCATCAATGGGCATATCGCCTTTAATGAACCACCTGAACCGGAACAAAATATTTCCGCTGAATCATTCGCGCAGTTACCCACTCGTAATCTGGATTTAACTCGGGAAACAAGAACCATCAACTCCGTGACAGTCGGCGGCGAAATTTCTATAATTCCCTGGCGGGCTGTTACCATAGGCATGAAAGAAATTCTGGGAGCAAGAGAACAACATTTCTACTGTAATCGTATCTGGCAAAGTTCAGTCATTCGCAGAGTCCTGCATGGTCCTGTCACCAGTGCCTGCCCGGCTTCACTGTTACGAACACACCCTGATGTCAATTTGACCGTAGCTGAATATGTTGCTGAACTCCCCGACATTCGTCTGCGTTAATTTGAACTCACCGATCTCTCTGTAGAATTTTTTCGCACCATGAAATTAAACTTCCAACAAGAACGCATTCTCGCAGTGGTAGCCCATCCTGATGATGCAGAACTATTATGCGCGGGGACATTGGCGCGGGCTCATTCCGAAGGTGCTACGATTGGAATTTGCGTGCTCTGCCAGGGGGATAAAGGGCAGCCGAAACCTCCCATTCACAACCTGACTGAAGTCCGACAGCAGGAAATGCAATCGGCTGCAAAATTACTCGGTGCGGATCTCTTCTTTGGCGAGAGTCCGGATGGCGTTCTGTTTGACAGCGTAGAACAACGTCTCATTCTGACAGAAGTCATTCGCCAGTTTTCTCCGACACTTGTGTTGGCACACTCACAATCAGACTATCACGCCGACCACCGTGCTGCCTCTGTCATCACTGAAGCGGCGACCTGGTTTAGCGCCTCCGCCGGCAATCAAACGCAGTCATCTGCATTAAATAAACCACCTGTTCTCTGGTGGCTGGATACCGTCAACATGACGCAATTTGAGCCCCATTTTTATATTGATGTCAGCAAATTCGTTGATATCAAACTGGCGATGCTCAATTGCCATCAAAGCCAGCTACAACGCGGCACAGATGCCAGTTTCTCTCCTCTACAAGACCTGATGCTCCAGCAATGTGCGACCCGCGGTGCCCAATCGGGAGTTTCCGCTGCGGAAGCCTTTCGAAGCCATACTGCATGGAAACGTTGTGCCGCCTGGTAACAATTCGCCAAGATGATTTTCATCCTGTTCAAATCAGGCCAAACCCCTTTGCCTCTTGTCTTCGTTCTGGCCCTACATAGCGGAAGCTGGCAGTGATTCTTCCACGGCTGGAAGAAATTCGACGTTTGCCTTTTCGTTCTAACCCGCATTGACGTTGCACAGAAGATGGTTTGCGAGTCATTTTCCAGAATTTTGATTTCGCCCGATGACGGATCATGGCAGGATGCCCGGTGACACTGGTATATGGCTTCTTACAACAATAAAGCGAAGCCACATATTCGCTCAGCGCATTGCCTATGCCAATTCCTTGAAAATCCGGAAGACAAACTGTTCGATGCTCTCGAAAAGAAGAGGCCGTTTTGTGCGGAAAATGGATCACCGCGGTGAAAGCCGCCGGCTGTCCATCAGCTAAAGCCATAAAGCAATTCGCGGATTTCTGTAACGTGGAATCTAAATAGTGATGTTTCCGGAATAGTTCCCACGCACTTCGATGCACGTTAATAATTTCGAGAGAGACTGGGGGCCGCGATTGCCTTTCACACCTCCATTGAAAATCATTTGTTGATGGCTGGTAAATCCAATCGGGATCGATCCAGTCAAGAATGTCGTAGTGACAAGTTACCGCGATAAATTTCTGATCTCGCTTCCGTACTGTTTTCGCAATGGCACAACTGCCAATCTGGGCAACAGTGCGGTCAACCACCGAAGAAAACTCATCGATAACAACTAGTTCATTCTGCTCTGCCAAAGCTCTCGCAATCGTCACGCGGAACTGCTCACCATTCGAAAGAACATGATAAGGCTTCAACCAGCCCGGAGGCGAAGAGAAACCTACCGAGGAGAGCAGGGCAGTGATTTCTTTAATTCCCATTGCCTGGGGAAAGGAATCAATAATGCTTTTCTTTTGAAACCATTCAAATCCGTCGATAAAATTATTTCGAAACAGTTCTCTGGCGATAGTGGTTTTTCCACATCCGGATGGGCCAACAATCAAACCAATATGCCAAGCATGCTCTTCAACGGGGAGATCTGCCGACCACTCAATTCGACTTTTCTTTTCCGCAGGGAGATCAAACATTCCCTCCAGTTGAATCACACGGGGACTGCGGATTACATGAGACTCCTTTATGATATCCACGCGCGACATTTAAATCCCTCTTTTTTGAATCGCTTTAAGAGCGCAACTTGCTCGGATTCATCTTTGCAATCTATCAGTACATTGAAAGAGTCCACCAACAAATGCGATTCGTCTTCACCTTCGAAAATATTTTCCAGCTCTGAACCATCAGTCAGTCGAGAATTCAGTAGCTCCTGCAGATCCGTAGAATCCACAGATATCGAAGTGATCAGATTATTCAAAGCGATCTGATCAGTACTCGCCATTGTTGTGACAAAATCGAATGTCGCCAGAATTTTATCTGCTTCTGCTTTCGTCACATCCAGAATCAGGCAGGGAACTTGTTCCTCTTCGGCGATATCCGCTCGTAAATGACCATCAATCAATTCGAACGTTCCATCCTTACAATCTCGAACCAGACAAGCTGAAGCGAATCCCACTTCTTTCAGGATCGCTCGTAATGCGGTTTCCTGTGGTTCATTGTGACGCCGCCAGTTTTTCACATTGCGTTTGAGTTGTGAAGCCTTGATTCGTCTAAGACTTTTTATGCGGTCTTTTAATTGCATATTTACTCAACTTAAAAAGAATTTACAGACAATCCAGGCAACGATTTGATCCATAACGTTGACGGATCTGATCTTTGTGATAATCGCCTTTGAAAATGGGTGCACCACACCGGGCACAAGAAGAAATGGGTTCGTGCTTCACCAGCACTGAACTGACAACAAGATCAGGAAACTCGGCTTCAACCATTTTTGCCGCTAAGACGTGTGTTTGTGCTTCCCGATCAAGTCGTTTTACAGGGCGTTGATTATTTTCCTGGGCAAGGTAAACAATAAAATGAGGCATGTCATACTCCTTTTCAAATCTGGAAATTTCGATCTCAAAACGACTTTCAATATTCATTCTAAAAAGAATTCGATGATTGTCATGAGGTGCATACAGGCATCTGTGCTCAAACTGAATCAGAATAGCTTGCCTCTATTTCACAAGCTCTAAATCAAACAACGTGTCATGATCTGGGGGAAACACAGTTTCATTTGCTGGAGTTGGCTTGTTCTTCAACGCGTCCCAGATCAGATAACCGCCCGCAGGTACTCCGATTCCTGTAGTTATCAATCCCGCTGCCAACGCCAGTTTTGCCAGCGTTCCAGCCGAATTTCCGCTTGCTGGCATGTACTGGTGAATCACGCTGTTGTCGTCTCCGATGTGCATTTCCTCGCCCTCTGGCCGGTTGTTGTCAACGACATCTTTACCGAGCAGTTTTTCGCGGGTCGACATTACCAGCGAATTCACGTTGTCAAACCGTTTGACCGTTTGTCTCAGTCCTTCCGCCCGTTCCCCCACTTTCACCTTCCACCACGTTTGAGCTATTTTTTCCTTCCAATTCAAGGGAGTCTCCTGCTCCGTTGTCGTCGCTTCCACCATCCTCATTCCCCCATGAATGAACGAGCTTGCCGAACGTCCCGCTCTGGAACGCCCGGTCTAGCTCATTGTTGTCGGCAATCATTTGAGCATGAAAATCATTGCTCTGCCTGATCAGATCTTCTAATGGGCCACTCATTAGGTTGAGGTTGGCCCGGCAGGAACGTTTTTGCTGGCGACTTCACGAATACCAACGGCTTCGTCCAGGGTCACCATGCGTTTGTTTTCGAGGTAATCGTAGTCAACCACCTTTGCAACGGTGATAAAGTTGTTTTGAGCAACGGTCCCCGATTGCATGAGCTGCGTCAGCATGTGATTGGCAACATTGTCAGATAAGTCCACAGCCATCTCCTTTTCTCCTTCCCCATCAATGGGAATTTCAACATCCAAAATATCGCCGTCTGGCATTACTTAGCCTCACTTTGTTTAACGGCCTTAAAACGAAGCTTGATAGGATCACCAAGCGGGTACGTTTGCTTTGCGACTGATTCACCGTCTGCGCCGATGATCCATACGGGAATCTGCGTTTTATTCAGTTTGTCAATCTCAGCTTTGAGCTTCGATAGTTTATCCTCTAAGGCAGCTATCTGCTTGCTGTCGTCGGCTGGTCTGGGTTTTGCTGGTTCTCCTTCTACAACGATCACAGGCGGTTTACAGCGACAGTCTGGAAGTCTGCCATACTGATCGATTAGCTGCTGACGGATTAAAACGCCATCCGTGTAAATCGTGTTTGAATAGTCATGCCCCTTGATAATGCCGACCACTTGACCATTCACCAGAATCGGCCCGCCTGAATCCCCCTTGGCGACGATCTTGGAGAAGTACCGCCCGCTACGGTTCACGCGAATGGTTGCCCGTAGCGAACGCATGTCGTAAACGCCGTTTGAATACCCGTAGGCGACCGCTTCAACGCCGTTTGATGGTTGGCTCCCTGCAAGAGTAAAGCACTTTGTGGCGCTGATCTTCTGAGTTTCGATAATGGCGTAGTCAATGTCGTTCTCGTATCGCTTGTGAACGACTCTGGCCCCCCACCATTGCCCGCCATAGCCAACATGGATAGTTTTAGCCTGTAACACGTTATGAGCTGCTGTGATGTAAACTGATCGGTCTTCGATGTTGCCGACATAGGCACAAGCTCCGGTTCCGATAATCTGACGGCATCCGGTTTGTGTGCATTCGGATTCGGTCACTCGGACCACAAGTGCTTGAGCCTGCACAACGGAAGCCATCAGGAGGACAAGTAGAGTTGTGAGTGTTTTTACCATTTGATATACCGATCCCAAAACAAAAGCCAATAGTGCCAAAGGTTAGTCGGAACCTTTCCCTCTGCCCAATTAAAAGCAGCCACCCCAAACAGCCTCACGCGTCGAAAATAGACGTTTGCCATAAACTTCCCCAGATCACAGCGTCTCAAATTCCGATAAAATGCCTCGTCTGCTCGTTGACGATCTTTTTTGCACCCCCCTTTTGCATAGGCAAAATCATGCCAGTGGCAAGCAGGTCTGATATCAACGCCTCCCCACTGGTCGGGAGAATAACTGCATCCATTCGAAATAAAATAGTCGGGAGGTGCTGGTCCTTCCATGACTTCCACAAGCTTTTCAGGGAGATCACCGACTGTGAATTGATTCATCATTTTCCCCCGAAGACTCTGTCTTCGATACGGCTAATTCGTCTCTCATGCGAATTGACCATTTCAATAAGTAATTCCTTGTTGGCATCCAATTTTTCATCAATTTCGATAAGTTGATGACTATGTTCGATTAAAGTTTTCGCTGTCCAGGTGATGGCTCCCACTCCACCAGCAATGATGGGAGAGAAAACACAAGCAATCACCCACGCTGGAATGAATATTCCTTTACGAGCTGTTTCAGGCATTATGATCCCTGTTAAATCAGAAGAAGGAATTGATCTCTGTGGGTGTTAATAGTCGCGAATGGCGTGAGTGGTACAATCTGAAATTGCACAAAAAAAGCACCTGCCGTTGCTCAGAACGACAGGTGCTTGGGGATCACTTAATGCAGGAAAGGAATCAAACAGGTCTCAGGAAAAAACGTCTGTTAGCTATTATTTTTTATTGAAACTTTAATGGGAATTCACTGATCGCGAGTTGCTTGCTTTTAACTTCGCATAACCGTTTCCAGCCACTGGTTACTAATTGCTCTCTAAGAAGGACCTCAGATGCATCAAGCTCGCGCTTATCAAACGGTCCCTCTAAAATCACCGGATTAAAATGATCATCGACAATGAATTGGGCCATTGCAGGATTACATCTAATATGGTGCTCAGGCTGTAATTGTAATTCATCCTCGTTTACTTCGCCGATAATGTAGCGCAGATAGAGGCCACTATCTTCGATATTCTCCACTTCCTGACCACAGACTATGCAGAGATATCCCTGATCACATTTTGCCATAGCTCTTACTTACAAATTCACAACCAAGGGAAATAATAAACGGGAGAATCAATCGATCGTTAAAAGTCATTGACTCAGATGAATATTTTACTCCAGGTTATTACGGCAAGAGAACCTTCGTCAGGCCGTTTTTAAGTATTTCTTCAGGTTGGCAATCTCTTCCAGGAGGATTTTCAAGAATTCAGACGCCGCTGCCTTGTTGTCAGCTTTAAGAATCTCCCTCACCGACTGTCTGAGTTTCTGTGTAGGAGAATATAAATCAAGGGGCGTTTCACTTGTAGAGGCATGAATGACATTTAACGACATGTCATGCAATTCCTGTTTCAATTCATTTTGATCGAGTGGCTTAAACATAATTCTGGCAAAGCCAAGTTCACTCGCAAGTTGAATCCTCTGTATATTTCGATCTTGAGAATTTTTTTCAGGCCTGACCGCCGTCATCAAAATAAATTGAGGGGGAGGAACGGCACCACGATCAGAATAGCGTTCGACTCGTTGTGCCTTCTGGAATAAGTCGACCCCATCCATGCCGCTCATCACCAAATCAGTCAGGACGACATGGATTTCGTTATCTGTTTGCAGATACTTCAACGCTTCAAATCCAGATGATGCCATAGTTGCAGTGAAGCCTATTTTCTCCACTAACCGCGCATAATAGTGACACGAATACCCTATATCATCGACGACAAGAACTTTCATAAATCAGCCCCGGATCTTGAGGAATATTTGCTGTATCGCTATTCAATCCCAAGGAGATGGCAGGGAAGCTAACAAATTCCAAACTATAAATTATTAATTTCAATCGTTTATTTAATCAGGTATCAAGATCGGCATTTCAAGGTTTTTGCCTGTATCGTAAATACAGATTATCCACTCATAAAACTAATAAAATTGTTTATTATCAGCGAGTTCTGAATACTAAATCCTGCTTTGCAAAAGAACGACTTTCCCATGAATGTCCCATACACCGTAGTAATCCCCTGAAAACAAAAAAGCCACCTTTAAGTCTGAATTGTTTAAGACATGCATGTCCAATACTAAGCTGAAATGAGCTTCTTGTTACTGACATTATTGCTGCGATAGGTGCGTTCATTACTGGAAAGGGAGGAAATTATTCACAACATGCCCTGAGCGCCAGACCATGTTTTATGAATAAAAGCACTAACTTTAACCCATCACCGAACACAAAGAACGAGATTGCTAATACGACGAATTCAATACTGCAAACGAAGCTATTTTAGACTTCCTTCTGCTTCTGACTTGTCCAAAATTCTTGTGCATCAACGATAACATTGCTGCCAAATTTAAAATAAGGGACTCCAGACTCTTTTAAAAGTTCCTTGAAGTTTTTTTCTGTCATCCCAAAAAGTTGTGCCCAAATCTTACTACTGAATTTTCCAGTTTGTGGAAATGCTCCCGGCGATCGTACCAGGTTTGCAACGAGGTCAAATGCAAATTTATCTGACTCGATATATTTGTTTGATTCCGTCATGAGATCAAACCTTAACAGTTTTTTTACAACGCGGTTTTTCAAAACCCAACAGGAAGCGCGTACGTTTTACGCAGTTCAGTATTATCCAGTGAAATCGAACAGCTGATTCAATCGGAGACAAATGACTCCAACAATCATATGGTTTGGGAAAGAAACAACGCGGTAAAAAAACTCAGCGACACCTACAGCGGTCACTACGCGGCTGCCCCCAGGCAGATATGGAATCGTGGTCACACCACTCCAAAACAATCAAAATGATTCTAACATCTCCGAGTGAACAAAGCAATATACATCTTGTTTTTTTTCTTGAGTTCAATCGGTCAAACATTTGATGAATTTGCCCTGTTTTATAGTGTTTATTAACACAAATCACGTATTTCACCATGACATTCAGAGAATCCAGATGAAACATCCACATTCTTTTATATAATCAGCTAAAACTAGTACAGTCAGGCTTTGTTCTCTCCTCTGAAATTCACTTAGAACTTCGAAGAAAAACTTGATGAAAAAAATAAACGCTATGCTCTCACGCCGCTCATTCATGGCTGCTTTGACGGCTTCCACTTTGGGGATACGGACACCATTTGCACGATCTGCTGATCACCCCTCGCAGAAAAAAGCACAAATTGCAATCACCTTTGATTTAGAAATGAGTCGCCAGTATCCGCAGAGGAAGATACTGGAGTGGGATTTTCAAAAAGGAAATTTGAATCAGGAAACAAAAGACTATTCACTCAAAGCAGCCGAGATTGCAAAAGAATCAGGGGGGACTATTCACTTTTTTTGTGTGGGACGTGTTTTAGAACAAAAAAATGTCAGCTGGCTCAAAAAAATATCAAAGTTGGGGCATCCTGTCGGTAATCACACCTACGACCATGTCAACGTATGGGCAACACAACCACAACAAACACAATTTCGTTTTCAACGTTCTCCCTGGTTACTCGGAGACAAATCAACAGAGCAGATTATTCGCCAAAATATCCGTATGACCACCGAAGCAATGAAGCAGCGTCTGGAGATCGTACCCGATGGTTTTAGAACACCCGGTGGGTCAAGTGATGGGCTGAATCAGCGGGAAGATCTGCAAAAAATGTTATTGGCTGAAGGCTTTAAATGGGTCAGTTCCAAGTATCCCAAACACGAATACAGTCGTCCCAAAGAAGAACCAACACAAGATATTTTTGACTCCATCTTAGAAGCCCAGCAAGCAGCTCAACCCTATCTTTATCCGACTGGGCTGATTGAAATTCCCATGAGCCCCATCAGTGATGTCGGTGCCTTTCGTACCAGTTACTGGAAACTCAATCACTTTCTCAAGTCTGTTGAACTTTGTATTGAACAGGCGATCGAGCAGGGTGGGGTTTTTGATTTTCTGTGCCACCCTTCCATTATGTATGTTGAAGACCCCAAGTTTGCAACAATCAAGTTAATTTGTGATCTGGTCAATCAAGCCGGAGACCGCGTGGAAATAGTTGGCTTAAGCGATATCGCAAAACGAGTGAGCAAAAATCAACACTGATTTTCTGTTTTAAAAAAATGCTATTCACAAAGGAGCTACACGAAAGATGAAAGGCACCCGTTTCATAATTTTCAGTTTAATGTTCGTTCTCCTTGTATCTGCAGAGCCTCACAACAGTTTTGCTGATGATGAAATACGTACTTATCAAAACACTTTGAACAGGTTGCATCAGCCGGCCCCTTTACTGGCTGATTACCCGGAGTTTATTCAGCCGATTGAAGAGGTCCGTCGTTTTGAAGCTCCTATATTAGTCAATGATGATGACGCCGATCTGAGTATAAGGTCCTGGAGATATTCCTATAACGCGCGTGGTATCATCGAAATTCCCAATAAAATCCGAGCCGACAAAACCGCTGTTATTATGGTCCATCCCTGGGGGATCGATGATGGTCAAGGCTGGAAAACTCCAGAACCGGCTGGAGTCGCTGACTTCTGCACACCTGAAAAGAATCACTTGGCAGGGCGACACACGCGTGAAGTGATCAACCCCTTTCTCAAGCGTATGAGAAACAACGTCGCATTTGTGATGTACAGCCTGATTGGTGAAGTTGATCCGGTCAGAAAAAAACTGTATCGATCGTTTGATTATAATCCTACAAAAGCAGAACGTGAACAGGCTCGTAAAGATCTTAAAATACAATTAATGAGTCTATCCTACGCAGGGGAGTCACTGCCTGTTCAATTCACATTGTCCAAAGAACTGCCTGTAATCGATTATTTCAAGCAATTTTCGGGTCTCAGTGCAGGTGATCGATTCAATGGCAAAGGCTTCTGGAATGTCCCCGTTCCGGTCACGAGTGACATCACGGTTCATGATGAGGACGTACTAATCTTTGACAGAGAAGGTTATGAGCCTTTGAAACTGTTTTTGAAGAAACAAGGCATTCGTCATATTTTATTAACAGGATATGCAACAGATATGTGCTTCTGTAAAACTACCGCCGGTTATGAAAACCTCGCACGCGATTTCAATGTCTTTCTTGTAGGTGATGCCACTCTAGCGACTTTTCCAGCCAATTCCTCGCCCAAATATGCAACGAATGCACATATTTCATTTGCTTCTTTAAATCATTTGATCACTCAGGTTTCCTGGATCAAACCACTCAGTTCAGACTGAATTTCGGACACTCTATCTTGAGTAAAGTAATTCAGCACTCCTTTTTTTATCTGGGCCTGTAATGAGTGGCGGGCTAAATACTTTCAGCTTAGAATGAGCGCATTCTGAATTCCGCTCGCCGTTCATGAAAGACGTTTCCATGTCAGATCAAAGCCAGCCTGATCTCGAGGAAGAAGTACCTGATGAGGTCATTCCACACCAATCTCTGCCTCCGCTTAAATACCGGGATCTACCACCGGCGATTTCCTGGCGAAAAATGATTGGTCCCAGCATTATGCTGGCAGGGCTCTCGCTTGGTTCGGGGGAATTTGTGCTCTGGCCTTACATCACTTATAAAACCGGATTCATCTTCTTCTGGGCCTGTGTACTAGGTGTGATGACACAGTTTTTTATGAATATGGAAATTGAACGCTGGACCCTGGTGACAGGGGAAAGTGCGATTACCGGTTTCTGCCGTCTGAACAAAAACTGGGCCTGGATTATGCTGCTGTTGAATATTATTCCCTGGGCGTGGCCGGGCTGGGCAACCGGTGCGGGAACCATGTTGAGTTGGACTCTTTTTGGCCCGGAAACGATTGCCAGCGTTCAAGTGGAACCAACGCCCTCGCAATTCTCACTGGAAGGGCTACCTGACAAAGTTGCTTACTCAGTTGAATCACATACATTGAAGTGGCGCGGCCCTATGAATGAATCCGAGCGAGACGCTTTGGGCAGTACATTCATTCGTAATCAAAGCAAGGATCCATCTCACGAACTGTTCGATAAAATCAATCAAGGTTATGATCTGCAATACGAGGCAAAATATAGTACGTTTCTGGGAATTGCAGGATTACTACTGGTCGGAATCGTCTTAACAACCGGACCGGTGGTCTATAACACTGTTGAAAAAATCCAGATCTTCCTGGTTGGAATGATCTTCCTCATCGCAGTGATCCTGGGCGTGTATCTTATCGAACCTTATGCCATTACATCCATGCTCAAAGGTGCGGTGAATATCGGGAAGATGCCCGATGAATCCAGCGGATTATCAACGATGGCTCTTCTGGGAGCGTTAGCGTTTGCCGGTGCTGGCGGAACCATGAATCTGGGTCAAAGCAACTTCATCAAAGACAAAGGCTACGGAATGGGCAAGTACATCGGTCGTATTACCAGCCCGATCACTGGTCAGGAAGAGGCGGTCAGTGAAGTCGGTTTTCATTTTAAACATACTGCTGAAAACCAAAAACGCTGGCGACAATGGTGGCGGGCTGCCAATATCGAACACTTCTTCAGTTTCTTTCTCACCTGTCTGACTTGCCTGGTTCTGTTATCGCTGATTTCTTATTCCCTGTTTTATGATGCAAACGGTCAACTGATAGAGGGAGTGTCGCAGTTTGGCTCCGGTCTTAATTTTATCTGGGGTCAGGCAACCCTGCTTGAAAACCGACTCGGTGGAACCTTCAAGTTGCTCTTTCTCTTGATGGGAGCCGCGATTCTACTCACGACCGAACTGGGCGTTCTCGACGCAACCGCGCGGATCTCTGCGGATATCCTGAAAGTGAATTACCTGAGAGACAATGAACACTGGTCGTTGAGCAAACTTTATTATGTCTTTCTCTGGAGTGAGATTCTGTTAGGTTCTGCAATCCTGTTATATGGCTCTATTGACCCACAGTTCAAACAGCCTTTATTTCTCATTGAGACTTCAGCAGCCATGAACGGTGGCGTGATGTTTCTCTATTCCTTGATTTTGTTGTATATGAACTCGAAAATTCTCAGTCGCAGTATCAGCACCAGCCCTCTTCGATTTGTGGTTATGGTCTGGGCAGCTGCTTTCTTTGGTTATTTCAGCCTGCAGGCATTTCAAGTACAAATCATCCCTTATTTTCAGTCCCTGTTCTCTTTTTGAGAGCAACTGGCTGGGAATGGTCTGCCTGCCTCGATCCCTCACAACGCGATTAAAATTCAATATTTGGCCCATTCTCTGTCACACAGGATGGCTTCGTCAGTATTCCTGCTGATTCATCAGTTTCTGGCAGGTATAAAAAAGTCGGTCCTTCATCGCCATTTAAGCTCCCTTTCTCCCCAGAATTAAGCTAAATACTTCTTGGAATCGCTCCGGAAATACCGTGATGTTCGTGATCTGTGTTTTGTATTGCAGAAGTTCTGTATCGCCGACTGCAAAGTAGAGTCTACGGATCGAAGCAAATCGGCTTTGAAATCCACCGGTAATACAACATTAAATAATAATGGGATTGCCACTTTTTCAGCGATTTTACATAATACAGGCGATCTGGTGAGGGCTGTCAAATTCCAGTCCCATAAGCGTTTATGCAATACAAGATAATATTTCGGCCTATAAAAATCCGATTTTGATAATTCGTCTTGAAGTTCCTGTCATTGAAAGAAAGAGACATGCCAATTTATAGCGACAACTCCGAAACAATCGGTAATACTCCTCTGGTTAAAATCAACCATTTAACTCAGGGGCTGAAAGCAACGGTCCTTGCCAAAATTGAAGGACGCAATCCTGCTTACAGTGTGAAGTGCCGTATCGGTGCGAATATGATTTGGGACGCTGAGAAAAGCGGCAAATTGAAACCGGGGATGCAAGTTGTTGAACCAACCAGCGGTAATACCGGAATAGCACTCTCGTTCGTTTGTGCCGCACGTGGGTATAAATTAACGCTCACAATGCCAGACTCAATGTCAGTAGAACGTCGCTTAATGCTGAAAGGCTTCGGTGCCAATCTGGTGCTTACGCCAGGCGCCGACGGCATGAAAGGAGCAATCCAAAAAGCGGAAGAATTGTCCGCCAGCCCGGAATTTTACATGCCTCAGCAATTTAATAATCCCGCCAATCCGGAAATCCACTTTAAGACCACAGGCCCGGAAATTTTTAATGACACTGAAGGAAACGTCGATTACTTTGTGGCGGGCGTTGGTACAGGCGGGACAATTACTGGTGTTTCACGATTTCTGAAACAAGAAAAAGGGCTGAAAGTGAAATCGGTCGCCGTGGAGCCAACAAGCAGTCCCGTACTTTCCGGAGGAGAACCTGGTAAGCATAAGATTCAGGGAATTGGAGCAGGGTTTATCCCGGCAAACTGTGACACGTCTCTGATTGATGAAGTCTTTCAGGTAACTGATGACGAGGCGTTTGAGATGGCAGGAAAACTTGCCCGACAAGAAGGAATTACCTGTGGAATCAGCTGCGGCGCAGCAATGCACGCCGCACTGGAAATTGCCAAACGCCCCGAAGCAGCGGGAAAAACGATTGTCGTGGTTCTCCCTGACTCTGGTGAACGGTACTTGTCTACACCGCTGTTTGATGATGCACGTTGAGGATACCAGGAAGGCTTCAAGTCATTATCAGTTCATGGGTTTTGAAATCAGCATCCCTGGAGTTATGATGCACAATCACCTTTGAGCTGAGTTCTCTGATCAGAACAGTAGTCACCAACAGTCAGTGACTGTATTCTTCACTAAAACAGAAATCGAGCAGAACCCCAAATCGTGTCTGGTGTCTCTTGAAAAAGGAGCCGCGCTGCAGGCAGACACCGGGTCATTCTTAAATCAATCATGAAATAATTGGATCGTTTACCATGCGTTTTGAAACCAAGTGCGTTCATACCGGAGTTGATAAAGACACTACCTTTAACAGCTGTACAACTCCGATTTACACAACATCGACATTCTACTGGGACAGTCTGGAAAGCCATAAAGGATTCGATTACACGCGAAGTGGAAATCCTACGCGAAGTGCCATGGAAGAAAACATCGCCGCACTGGAGGGGGGGGTCTCCTGTCGCGCAACGGCCACGGGCATGGCTGCCATCACGCTGGTCATGCACCTGTTCAAACCCGGCGATCACATTATCGCCGGGGATGACATTTATGGCGGGACATACCGTTTGTTTGCAGATGTGTTTACAAAATGGGGCATCAAGTTCTCCTTCGTAAAAATGAGAGATATTGAAACGCTCAAGTCAGCCATCACCCCGGAGACAAAAGGCATCTGGATCGAAACCCCCAGTAATCCTCTGCTGAACCTGGTTGATATCCAGGCTGTTACCAAAGTTGCTTCGGAAGCGGGTTCCGAAATCATCACCATTGCCGACAATACATTTTGCTCTCCCTATCTCC
>NZ_CALFPF010000550.1 GCF_937919775.1 uncultured Gimesia sp. | reverse complement strand
GAAAGAGGCCTTGTTCATGAGACTCCTTACCGTAAGTCTGTTGCTTTTCGTTTCTGCGAACCTCGTGGGGGCAGCAGAAAAAACGAAACCTGCCAGTTCTCCTGCGAATCAGAAGCAGTTGCACTTTTTTGAGAAAGAAGTGCGCCCGTTGCTGATCAAGCACTGTCTGGAATGTCATAGTGACAAAAAACAGAAAGGCGAATTGCGGCTGGATTCTCTGAAAGCAATGCTGCAAGGAGGAGAAAGTGGCCCTGCGATCGTGCCCGGCAAGTCGCATGAGAGTATTCTGGTGGAAGCGATCAATTATGACTCCTTCGAAATGCCGCCGGAGAAGAAACTGTCAGACAAAGAGATCGCCGCGCTGACCCGCTGGGTTAACGAAGGCGCTTATTGGCCTGAAAACGCGGATTACGTGATCAAACAAAAGAGCAACGAGACCTTTTTCACAGAAGAAGATCGCAACTTCTGGGTATTTCAGCCCGTCAAACAAACCAAAGTTCCGGCAGTCGATCAGCGTGACTGGTCTCAAAACCCGGTTGACGCCTTTATCTACGACCGTCTGAAAAAAGAAGGTCTGACCCCCGCAGGCGAAGCCGACCGTATGACTTTAGTACGGCGTGCCTACTATGATTTGATAGGCCTGCCTCCAACGGTCGAACAGATCAACGCTTTTGTCAATGATCCTTCGCCCGATGCCTGGTCGCGCCTGATCGATGGGTTATTGGAAAGCCCGCATTATGGTGAGAAATGGGCCCGGCACTGGCTCGATGTCGTACGTTACGCCGAGTCGGACGGGTTCAATCAGGATGCATTTCGTCCGGAAATCTGGCGTTATCGCGACTATGTGATCCGCTCTTTTAATAGTGATAAACCCTATTCGCGTTTTGTGAAAGAGCAACTCGCCGGTGATGAAATCGCGCCCCACGATCCCGATGCTTTAGCGGCGACCGGTTTTCTAAGACACTATCTGTATGAATATAATCAGCGCGATTCACGCACGCAGTGGAATGATATTCTGGACAATATTACCGATGCCACCGGCGACGTATTCATGGGTGTCAGCATGGGCTGTGCGCGTTGCCACGATCACAAATTTGATCCGATTTCTCATCAGGATTATTACCGCCTGCAGGCCTTCTTTGCACCTCTCATGCCGCGGGATGATGTGCCGTTCGCGACGCCCCGGGAGTTGGCAGAGTATAACCAAAAGCTGGATATCTGGGAAAAGAAGACAGCAGAGATTCGTAAACAGATCGATGAGTTGACGAAAAATACCCTGGAGGGAGCTGCAAAAAGTCAGATTATCATGTTCCCGGCTGACTTACAGGAAATTATGGCAAAACCCGAGCTGGAGCGGACTGCACTGGAACATCAGCTGGCAGACCTCGTACAGCGGCAGGTGGACATCAAGCAGAAATCCTCACTGGAATCGCTCAAAAAGAGTGAGAAACCCAATGGGAAAAAGTATAATGAGTTACTCAAAGAGTTGGCAGCGTTTGACAATCTGAAACCAGAACCATTGCCGACCGGCATGAGCGTGACTGATTCACGCGGCTCAGCGCCCATCACAACCATCCCTGATGACCCGGACCATACGCCGATTGTCCCCGGATTTCTCTCTCTGTTAAAGCCGGGCGAAGCGGAAATTGTTCCGATCTCAACGGCCCCCCATTCTTCAGGCCGCCGCACGGCGCTGGCGAACTGGATGGTCAATCCTCAAAACCGGCTGACAACGCGTGTGATCACCAACCGCGTCTGGCAATATCACTTTGGTACGGGCCTGGTCTCGACCTCAAATGACTTCGGACACATGGGGGAAGCGCCCAGTCATCCAGAACTGCTGGATTGGCTGACTAGCTATTTTGTCGACAACGGCTGGAGCATCAAAAATCTGCACCGGCTGATTATGAACTCGTCTACCTATCGTCTTTCCGCTTTTCATCCTGCTCCTGAAAATGCCAAACTCAAAGATCCTCAAAATCGACTGCATTGGCGTGCCAATATTCGCAGGCTTGATTCCGAAGACATTCGGGACTCGGCACTGTCTATTTCCGGAGAACTTGATCTGAAACTGGGAGGCCCCAGTGTGAATGGGAATCAGCCTCGCCGCAGTGTTTACACGATTATGAAACGCAACATCCAGGATCCCGTGTTGGGGGTATTTGACCTGCCCGGCGGAATCAAGAGTGTGGCGCAACGGGACGTTACCACAACGGCCAATCAGGCGCTGCTGATGATTAACGGAGAATGGTTCCTGAAACGCGCCAATGCGATGGCACGTTCTCTGAAAACAAAGTCATTTGCCAACGATCAGGAACTGGTCACCTATCTCCATAAGATGACCTTTGGGAAAACTCCGGAACCGGCTGAGATTGAGTTACTGTCCGGTTTCCTGAAAACGCAACAAAAACGAATCGAAGCGGAGCAGGACACACAGCAGCAGACCTTTATCGGCTTGATCACACAAACCAGCGACGAAGCTGCCAAACTGGGCAAGGGATCGACGCTATCCAAGCTGCACGTTGCTTCCTCAAAAACGCTTCCCGATCAGGACTTTACGATTGAAGCGTTCGTGCAGTTAGAGTCCGTCTATGATAATGCGACCGTGAATACGATTGCCTCGCAGTGGACGGGAAATAACAAAGATCAGGGGTGGTCGCTTGGTGTCACCAGCCTGAAGTCAGCCTACAAACCCCGCAATCTGATTCTGCAACTGATCGGCAACAACAAATCCGGTAAACGGGCCTATGAAGTGGTGCCCTCGAATCTGCATCTGGAACTGAACAAGCCTTATTATGTCGCCGCTTCGATCAAGATTTCTGAAACCGGTGATACGGGAATTCAGTTTTATGTCAAAGAACTTTTCTCAGAGAAACCAATTCAGAGTGTCTCTGTCAAACATACTGTGATCGGCGACTATCGCCCTGAAAATGATTTCGTCCTGGGAGGCCGGGATAAAACGACCGGAAGCACATGGAACGGTCTGCTCGATAATGTCAGGCTGTCCCGTGCCGCTTTGAACCAGGAAGAACTGTTGATTCATCCCTCCGGAAAGAAAGTCGCTGCGGCGGTCGGTTTCTGGCAGTTCAATACCCAAAACGGACTTTTGAAAAACAGCGTGGCTGATACGCTGCACATCCTGCCTCCCTCGAAAACATCAATGGGGGCAAATGATGCACGTCATCAGGCGTTAGCAGATTTATGTCACGTGATGTTGAATTCCAACGAATTTCTCTACCTGGATTAATCCATCGTGACTTACGAGAGCAATAGCGGAAAGACAATCGTATGAGCAATCAACCCCCACAGGCAGTTCCTGAATCGGTCATCAACAGGCGCGAGCTTCTCTTTCAGGCGGGAGCAGGCTTCGGCGGCATCGCCTTGAATGCGCTGATGGCACAACAGTCTCAGGCTGCGATCAAGTCCAGCGTCAAACCGATGTCCCCTTTAACATCAAAGCAAACGCACTTCCCGGCAACGGCAAAAAGCGTCATCTTTCTGTTCATGGAAGGGGGCCCGAGTCATATCGACATGTTCGATCCCAAGCCGGAACTGCAGAAACTGGCTGGGAAACCGCTTCCGGAAAGTTTCAAAAAACCGATTACGGCGATGGGTGAAGTCAACGCTCCCTTGCTCCCCTCCCAGCGAAAATGGAAACAGCATGGTGAAGCCGGAACCTGGGTTTCCGACTGGCTGCCGCATACCGCGACCTGTGTTGATGATATCGCTGTGTTGCGCGGTTGCTGGACGAACGGCATCAATCATGCAGGCGGCGTCTGCCAGATGAATACGTGCATTCCGCTCGCCGGGCGTCCTTCTTTAGGCAGTTGGGTGACCTACGGTCTGGGGACGGAAAATGAAAGTCTGCCGGCGTTCGTTGTGATTCAGGACAACACCAGCACCGTGGTCAACGGCCCGCGCAACTGGGGAACTGGATTCATTCCCGCCGTCTATCAGGGCACACGATTGAATACGGGGAAAGAGCCCATTTCCAATCTGTATCGGCCTGCTGACGTTCTTGCAACACAGGAAGCAGGCAAGCTGGATTTACTGACGACGTTGAATCAGCGTCATGCACAGTCGCGGAAACAGCAGTCTGAACTTGATGCCAGAATCGCGTCTTACGAGCTGGCGTTCCGGATGCAGGCGGCCGCTCCCGAAGTCGTCGATTTAACGCAGGAAACAAAAGCGACCTACGAAATGTATGGCATGGATCAGAAAGAGACCAAAGTCTACGGCACCAACTGTCTGTTGGCGCGCAGAATGGTCGAGCGGGGCGTTCGCTTCATTCAGCTTTACAACGGCGCCGGCAGCAAATGGGATTCTCACTCCGGGATTGAAAAACGACACGCCGCGCTGTGCCAGGGGATGGATAAGTGCGTCGCCGGTCTGTTGAAAGATCTCAAACAACGCGGCTTATTGGATTCCACACTGGTCGTCTGGGGGGGCGAATTTGGTCGAACCCCGATGAGTGAAAAAGGAGATGGTCGCGATCATAATCCCACCGGGTTTACGATGTGGATGGCCGGAGGCGGCGTCAAAGGGGGCCAGACAATCGGCGGAACTGATGAGCTGGGCCTCTATGCCGTCGAAGACCGGATGCATGTCCGCGATATTCACACCAGTATCTATCATTTACTGGGTCTCAGTAACATGAAACTGGAATACCGCCACAAAGGAAGCCCGGAACGACCGACCTTGAACGAAGGCGAATTCACGAAAAAACTGGTGACCGGCTGAAATGGGTTGTAAGTCTATATAAATCAATTGTTTACGATATATTAAACAAGGGTTTGAGGTGCGAATGCTCTCAAACCCTTATTTTTCGTATAAACCTGATTCCTTACTCTTTTTCCGTAATAAAACCCGTTTGAAAATCCTCTCTTGCACTTCCGTTTAAAACCGATACTATAATATATAAGCAACTCTTAGATATTACTGGTTCTCTGAGTGCGATGTGCCCTCCATAAATACTATCCTGTTACCAGGGATAGCCCTCACTAAACTATTACCAAGAGAGTCTTCTTCCATGATCGGGCGACTTTTCCTGGCGTATGTATGTTCTGTCTCATTCTGCCTGAGTGCAGCTCAAGCTGAAGACCCTGCGAAAAAAGCAGATGCACTCTCTTTCGAAAATGACGTGCGCAAAATCCTCAAAGTTCACTGCCTGCATTGTCATGGTGAGAATGGGGAAAAAGAGGGAAACCTTGACCTGCGTTTAAAACGTTTCATGGTCAAGGGGGGGGACAGCGGCGCTGCGATTGTTCCGGGTAAAAGCGATCAGAGTGAACTAATCGCCCGCATTGTCGCCAAGGAAATGCCCCCTGAAGGCAAGCATATGCCTGAGGAAGAAATTGAGATTCTGAAACGCTGGGTCGATCAGGGAGCCCACACGCTGAGACCCGAACCGGAAAAAATTGCTGACGATTATCTGGCATCAGATGATCTGGCTTTCTGGTCTTTCCAACCGGTGAAAAATTACCCTGTGCCCCAGGTCAAGCAGACGAAGCAGATTCGCCAGCCTGTCGACGCGTTTCTCCTGGCAAAACTGGAAGCAAAAAATCTCACTTTTTCTTCCGAGGCATCGAAAACCGTGTTGGCACGCCGCGCCTTTTTTGACCTGATCGGTCTGCCTCCGACTCCTGCAGAACTGAAACAGTTTCTCGACGATCAAAGCACTGACGCCTATGAAAAACTGATTGACCGTCTGTTGGCCTCCCCGCATTATGGCGAACGCTGGGGACGTCACTGGCTGGATATCGCCGGCTATGCAGACTCAGAAGGTTATAACAACAATGACATGGAACGTCCCTGGGCATTTCGTTACCGGGATTATGTGATCCGTGCTTTCAACGAAGACAAACCTTACGATCAATTTCTCCGCGAACAACTGGCGGGGGATGAAATGGTCAAGCCCCCTTATCAGCAACTGAAACCGGAAGATCTGGAAAAGCTGGTGGCCACTGGTTTTTTAAGAATGGCCCCGGATGGAACCGGAAGTAACCCCGCTGAAAAAGAAGTCGCCAAGAATCAGGTCATCACCGACACGGTTGATATTGTTTCATCTTCGATTCTGGGATTAACGGTGGCCTGTGCACAGTGCCACGATCATAAATATGATCCGATTCCCCAGAATGATTACTATCGTTTCCGCGCGATCTTCGAGCCTGCGTTCGACTGGAAAAACTGGCGCACGCCGGCGGCCCGTCGCATCTCCATCATGTCAGACGCAGACCGCAAAATTGCCAATGAACTGGAAGCCGAAGCAGGCAAGGTAATGGCAGAGCGAACGGAACTGGTCAACAAATTTATTGATCGCACCCTGGAACGGGAACTCCTCGATGTGCCGGAAGACAAACGGGACACCGTACGCACCGCTTATAAAACGACAGGGAAAGAGCGAAGCAAAGAGCAGGTGGCGCTGCTCAAGAGTTATCCCCGCATCAACAGTCTCTCCGCCGGTTCTCTCTATCTCTATGACCGAACCCTGCATGAGCAGTCGAGCAAGGCGGCTCAAAAAGCCAAAGAACTGGCCAAAGAACTGGCAGAAAAAATCGAAAAAGAAACACTGAGCAAAATTCCTGAGGCGCAAAAACAAATCGCGTTGACTGCGCAAAAAGCGGAAGAGAAAAAACGGACGGAAGAACAGAAAAAAATCATCGCAGAATATCCAGCGCTGTTGGTTTCCGTTTCGACACTCGACAAGTTTGATCCGGCAGGGGCCGCTGAGGTACAGCACTTGAAGGACGAAGCCAAGCGGCTGATGGAACTCAAGACTCAGGCGATCCTCACGGAATACAGTGATAAAGCCACTGCAATTCGGGCTAAAAAACCGAAAGAAGAATTCATTCGGGTGCTGACAGAAGTGCCTGGCAAGGTTCCCAAAACCTTCTTCTTCAACCGGGGAGATTTCGAGCAACCGAAGCACGAACTGCTTCCCGCCGGTCTGACGGTAGTGAAGTCGAACCTGGGCAAGCCGATTGAAATTCCGGCTGTCAACAAGGAGCTGCCTACAACAGGTCGCCGGTTAGCGTATGCCAATTATATCACCAGTGGTACGCATCCCCTGACTGCCCGGGTATTTGTGAACCGCATCTGGCTGCACCACTTTGGTAAAGGGATCGTGGCCTCTCCTACCGATTTCGGAAAACTGGGAATTCCGCCAACGCATCTGGAACTGTTGGACTGGCTGTCGCAGGATTTCGTAACACATGGCTGGAAAATCAAACGGCTGCATAAGATGCTGATGACTTCCACGGCTTACATGCAAAGTTCACAGCGGTCAGACAAATACGATGTCGTCGATCCGGATAATCTGCTCTACGGTCACATGCCCGTACGGCGTCTGGAAGCGGAAATGATTCGCGATTCGATCATCGCCGTCACCGGGAAACTCAAAACAGACCTTTATGGTCAGCCGGTTCCGGTCAAGGAAGACGAAGTCGGGCAAATTGTTGTGGGAATTGCAAATGTTGATACAGCGGGCCGACAGGGAAAAGACGTCAAAATGGATGATCGCCAGTTCCGCCGCAGTATCTATATCACCGTCAGTCGCAGTAAGCCTCTGGCAGTACTCGATATGTTTGATGCTCCCAAAATGGAACCCAATTGTGAAAAGCGTTCCTCTTCCACAGTTGCGCCACAATCTCTGCTGATGATGAACAGCGGGTTTATGGTGGAGCATGCCGAATATTTTGCAGAGCGACTGCAAAAAGAACACGCAGGAAATAAACCGGAACAGGTCAAACTGGCCTGGATCCTGACTTTTGGAAAAGAGCCTTCCGCTGAAGAAGTGCAGCAGTCTGTAGAATTTATAGACTTGCAGATTTCTCAATTTAAAACATCAACCGAGAACGCAGGTAAAACTCCTGAGCAACTGGCCCTGGCGACGTTTTGTCAGGCGTTACTCAGCAGCAACGGATTTCTGTATGTTGACTAGTGTCTGACTGCATTGAAACGACTACAATTTTATTGTCGCCTGATACGAGAACGGTATCGAATTATGAATCAGCAATCTTCTA
>NZ_CALFPF010000549.1 GCF_937919775.1 uncultured Gimesia sp. | reverse complement strand
CTGCCCTCTTTCAGAAGATGGCGGAGAATGCGCAAAATACTGTGAAAAAAGAGTTTACGTGGGACTCAATTGCCCGGAAATACGAACTGGTTTACGAGAAGATCCTGTCTATCAGGTGACTGATTTTGAACAAAAAACCGACTTCAAACCTGGTCGGGAACAACAAAATTTAAAAATCCTTAAAGTCACAATCCCAATTATGATAAGTATCTAGGTCATTTCAAGTTCCCCGATTTCTGCTCTGTCTTTCAATCTTGCTTGACGATTCGAATCTGGCTGGTAAATTCATCACTCTGTGGTGAATAGTGGTGGCAAGTGGGGATCAATGGCGTTAACGGGAACCTTCAACAAGATTCTGGACGGAAAACGTCGATTGGCAATTCCCAAACGGCTCAAGGAAGAGCTTGTTGATCAGGATTTTACCCAGATTTACATTGCACCGGGAACCGCATCAGTATTGTTGCTTTACTCAGAGAAAGGATTTGAACAGCAGGCACAACGATTGACAGAGTATTCGAAAAATGGTCCGGAGGCAGCCCAGTATCTGCGTCTCTATTATGCACGGGCTGAGAAAGTGGAAGTCGATTCTCAAGGGCGTATCTGTATTCCCGAACGTCTGGCTGAACTGGCCAAGCTGGAGCCTAAACAGGAGGTGGTTTTGATTGGAGTTCAGAATCATGCAGAAATCTGGAGCAGTGAGCGATGGGAAACCTATCTCAATCATCATGGACCGAATTTTGATGAGATGGCCATAGAGGCCTTTGGTCAGATGCCCTGGTAGTTATTTGGCGACATGTGGAACATTTCGCTGATGGCGATCAATTTGAATAAATAGTTGTAAAGACGAAACGAAACAAAAGTGTTGTTCAAGGAGGAAATCAAGGGACTCTTCCGCTGGCTGCCGGGCTTTGCGGTTTGAAGGTGAAATGGATGTCACCTGTGTGTGCTCAGAAAATTGGGTTGGGCCACCAGTCGTTCGTCTCCTGATACAAGTGGAATGGATGCTGCTTGAGACGGATGGCTTCAGGGGTCCCTCCTTGAACAAGATAAAAGGGAATCAAGGAGAGATTTCTTTTCTCTCTCCTCTTAACAGGGGGCTTAATTCAAGCCATTTCAACCCGGATTCGGGTTTATTGAAGCGATTTCAACATCATTCAGACCAATCTGCATCGAACCCGGACCTCAACGCTTTCGTTAAATGCGATCTGGAAGTAGACTTAGGTCTCGGGCTTTTCTACTTTTCAAAAAACTTTAACTGATCTTGTCAAAAAAACGAGTTTTTTCTAAACTCCCCGCGTTTGAGTGTCAGTCTGGTTCTTCAGCTTGATTCACAAACAGTCTCTCAGAGTTTCACTTCAAAAGTCTCTACCCCCCAAATAACCAAATTATCATTTCTACTATCAGTCAAACAGATCTTGTCTGTTCGATGAGTGATGGATCATTTTATTTAGAATCGTTACCAAGTGAATGTCAGGTATGTCCGGTGATCAGAAGCGGCCCGTCCATTTACCGGTCCTGTTGCGCGAAGTTATTGAGCAACTTGATTTAACTCCCGGACTGGTGGTTGTTGACGGAACGGTGGGAGCCGGAGGTCACAGCCAGCATATTCTGCAGAGAATTGGTGCAGAGGGAACATTAATCGGTTTGGATCGTGATGCGATGATGCTGAATTTTGCCGGAGAAAAATTAGAGTTGGAAAAATTGTCGGCCGGGCAATGTCACCTCAGGCAGGCCAGTTACGCAGAGCTTCCCGCAGTTCTGGAAGAATTAGAATTGGAATCCATTGATCGAATTCTGCTGGACCTGGGGTTGTCTTCAGATCAGTTGGGAGACGACGAACGCGGATTTGGGTTTGAATCAACGGGCGAGCTGGATTTACGGTTCGATATCAGAACAGGAGTTCCCGCCTGGAAACTGCTGGAAACACTTTCAGAATCAGAGTTATGCGAAATATTGGAAATATACGGTGAGGAACGATTCAGTCAGCGGATCGCGAGCGAGTTGGTCAAACAGCGGAAAACGGCACCTATCAGAACCGCGGCGGAATTAATCAAAGCCGTTCAGCAAGCCATTCCCTCCAAGGCGTTGGCCTCGGCCAGGAAAAATCCGGCAACGCGCGTGTTTCAGGCGTTACGGATTGCCGCGAATCAGGAACTCAAGCAATTAGAAATCATGTTGGAATCTGTATTACCACAGGTACTGAAGCCGGGAGGCAGAGCTGCGATTATCAGCTTTCATTCTCTGGAAGATCGTCTGGTCAAACAGGCTTTTAAAAATCAGGCGATCTGGAAAAATTTAACACCGAAACCCATTATTGCCACGCAGGCCGAACAGCGGGTCAATCCACGCTGTCGTACTGCAAAGCTGCGGGTTGCTATGAAAACCTAATCATCACTACTCAATTTGGCTGGTAGGCAGACAGTTTTCTGTTTGTCTGAAAAAGACAATTTGTTCGTTTAATTGGAAATGGTTCAGAGCCATGACTGAAGAAAAAAAATCAGAAAAAACAGCGGCAGAAGAAGACTGGGGAGTCGAAAAACCCAAATCAGGCATTGCCATCGAAACCAAAGTGGGGCTTTGTCTGATTTGTATCCTGCTGAGTGCGTTTGGTCTGGTCGTGTACCAGAAGATCAATCGACCTCAGGAGGCCCTGGCTGTCAACGGTCCTGTAGAGAGCACCCCGGAAGAGGATCAGCAAAAGGAAGCAGATCCGTTTGCTGAGGGAAAATCTGATGCTTCGGCTCAGGTGGCAGGTCAGTCCACCGGGATGGAATCGCAGACCGGTAACTCCGGGTTTTCAACTCCATCAGAGGGACAAAACCAGGAAAATCCTTTTGCAATGCAGCAGCCGGCTTCTCAGGGAAGCGATCAGTTTTCCCGGAATGCGTTTGAGAATCAGAGCGAACCGCAACAGCCAGTGGAGATCGCTGCGAAGCAGGCAGACCAAGGCTTTCAACAGTTTGATCCCCCGGCTGGTACGAACAATGAATTTGCGAATCCCGCCCAGAATGAATTTCAGGCAGAGCCAGCGACTTTTGATAATGCCAGGCAGGATCCTTTCTCCGGAAAAGATCAATTTGCACAACAGCCGGGAACAAATCCACAGACAGCTTCGCAGCAGAACGCTTTCAACAGCGAGCCGCAAGCCGAATTTTCACCCGCTGCAGAAGGAGCGAATTCGGGTTTGATGGAACAGCCGGCGGCAAATGAATTTGCTCAGGCAGCAGGCGGCGCGACAGGCGCCGTTCAGGTTGAAGAAGATCCGTTCGGCGGGGCAGCAGTGCAACCGGGACAAAATATGCCGGCACAACCGCAGCAACCTGCAGAAAATGGTTTTGATAATTTTGGACTGTCAGAAGAAACGAATTCCGCACAGATGCAAAATTCTGAAGAACTTCCTGCAAAAACAGCGAAAGTCAAAATTACCGATATTTCCAGTCCCAAAGAAA
>NZ_CALFPF010000548.1 GCF_937919775.1 uncultured Gimesia sp. | reverse complement strand
GTGCGGAAAAGGACTGGGGGCGATTCCGTCCTCGACCGTCGGTTATGAAAAAATATTTAACCCGTCATTGCAATACACCGACGAACAAGCCTTCGTGCAGTACATACTGTCGGATCAGCCGGAAGCACCCAAATATTTTGCGGTGATGAAGCGCGTGAACAAGGAAGGGCCGAAGATCATCGGTGATGCGAAACAACCAGAATTGCTCGACGTGAGTCGAATTGCTTCCGTCACCGGGCAGGCAACCGTGATTGATCTTTCGCCGTCGTCTGAATTCGCCGCAGGCCATGTTCCGGGAACGATTAACATTCCGCTTTCCCTGCTGGCGGCATGGGCCGGCTGGATTGTGGACTATTCCCGGCCAGTTTACCTGATCGCTGACGCGGAACAGCTTCCTGAAGCCTTGCGCGTGTTGCGCAAGATCGGCATTGATCAGATCTCAGGTCTGTTTGAAACGTCTGCAGTCAGAGAAGCCGCGCTGAATACGGAACGTTATGTTTCCGAGTCACCGCAAGAACTGGCAGAACGCATCGAATCTGGTGAAGTCACTTTGCTTGACGTGCGATCGGACGCTGAATGGAACACGAGTCATATTCCCGAAGCCCGACACTTCTTTCTGGGACGTTTGCCCGACCGGCTGACCGCAATCGATGTCAATCAACCTGTGGTGGTGCAATGCCAAGGCGGCGCACGTTCGGCGATTGCCGCCGGCGTTCTGCAGGCATCCGGTATCAATGTCATTAACATGACCGGCGGCATCCAGGCCTGGCAAGCTGCCGGTTTGCCAACCACAGAGACAGCGCATGAAAATCTTACTTGTAGCATTCGTGGCGCTACTGCACGCTGACAGGAGAAAAACAATGGTCGATACTCTGATTTTACTGACGGTACTTGCAGCCTGGATTATTCTGAATGTGTGGGTGCTGCCCCGGTTTGGTATCAAAACATGCCTGGGTGGTTTTTGCAACATGAACTCGGATCATTGTACCAGCCCGCAGCACAAACCAGCGGAAAGCAATCTTGAACCAGTTCAACGCGACGATGTTCATGATTCACGCCTGCAACATAAGGGAGAATTAAAATGAGTTCGGAGCTAATTGAAACAACAAGGGAGAAAGCCCAGCTTCAGGCGCGGAATGGTTCCGTCGTGCATCATCAGGTGGTGATTGTCGGCGGCGGAACAGCCGGCATTACGGTGGCTGCGAGATTGACGAAAGGCTGGTTCAACGAGACTGACGTTGCGATCATCGATCCTTCCGACAGTCACTATTATCAGCCGGCCTGGACACTCGTGGGAGCAGGCACATTCCGCAAAGAAGCAACCAGACGCGATGAAGCGTCCGTCATTCCGCCTAAAGCCACGTGGATTCAAGATGCCGTCGTGGAGTTCGAACCGAAACAGAATCGGGTCAAAACGCGAGACGGAAGAACGATCGAATATGATTTTCTGGTGGTCTGCGCAGGCATTCAAATCAATTGGGATGCCATCAAAGGATTGAAAGAAAGGATGGAGTCTGCAGTAATTACTCTTTTGAAAGTGTCGGCAGCACCTGGGATAACATTCGAAATTTCAAAGGGGGAACCGCCATCTTCACACAGCCCGTCACCGGGATTAAATGTGGGGGGGCGCCGCAGAAGATCTGTTATCTGGCCGATGACCATTTTCGCAAACAGGGGGTACGTGAAAAAAGTCACGTGATCTTCGCGTCGGGCGGCAGTAATATTTTTGCGGTGGAAAAATACCGGACGATTTTAGAGGGTGTGATCAAACGCAAGGAAATCGACACACGCTTCAATCATAGTCTGGTGGCGATCAGCGCTGATACGCGGGAAGCCATCTTCGAAAATACGGAAACCGGCGAAGAAGTTTCGATTCACTACGACATGATCCATGTCACGCCGCCAATGGGGCCTCCGGCATTCATCGCACAGAGTCCGCTGGCAGACGAGAAAGGCTGGGTCGATGTCGACAAACATACCCTGCAGCATGTGCGCTATCCCAATGTATTCGCGCTGGGAGACAGCAGCAATTTGCCGACGTCAAAAACAGGAGCCGCCATTCGCAAACAGGCGCCGGCTTTGGTGAAAAACCTGCAAGCCTTAATCGCAGGAAAACCGCTGCCTGCGGCTTACAACGGTTACACCTCGTGCCCTCTGGTGACAGGATATGGCAAGCTGGTTCTGGCGGAGTTTGACTACGACAAACACCCAGACGAGACATTTCCATTCAATCAGGCCAAAGAACGCTGGAGCATGTGGTTGCTGAAGAAATACATGTTGCCGGTATTGTACTGGAAAGGCATGTTAAAAGGGCGTGCATGACACGTCGCTGAATCATCAGGAAATCAAAAAAATATTAAATTAGAATCGAAGAGAAGGAGCCGGGGAAACGATGGCCAGTTTACTGAAAAATATCATGGTGTTGCTTTTAATCTGTGGGACAACAGGTTCTGCGTTGGCTCAGCCTGGGCCAGGACGCGGTGCGGGACGTGGCTTGGGGCGCGGACAAGGAGGTCAGGGGCACGATCGCGATCATGAAGACTTTCGATTTCTGTTGACCAATCACCAGCAGATCAAACGAACCGTAAAGGAACTGCCGAACGGCGTCAATACCGTCACCGAATCGGATGATCCGCAGGTGGCAGCCAAAATTCAGGAACATGTCTACTGGATGAAAGAACGAGTCGAACAGCAGCAGCCGATTCGTATGCGTGATCCGTTGTTTGCAGAACTTTTCAAACATGCTGATCAAATTTCGATTTCGTATGAGAAAACAGAGCAGGGAGTGCGTGTGACGGAGACCTCGACTGATCCCTACGTCGCAAAACTGATCAAAGCACATGCAAAAACGGTTTCGGCATTTGTAGACCGTGGTTTTGCAGAGGCGATGAAGAACCACCCCGTTCCCAAAGAGGAACAGTCTCCCAAGAACGAAGAGGTGAAATATATCAACCCCGTGATCAAGCAGTACGGCAAGGTGGTCAAGCTGCCTCAGGCTGCCCACCAGCCCCGCGCGGGGAGTAAACTCTGTGTCGACCTGACCAAAGGGGGAGATGCGGACAAGCTGAATCCTGCGATCGAGAAAGTCGCACGTTTCGTCAATATCTATCACGGGGCAGGCAAGTCGGCAGTTAAACCGCAGATCGCGATCATTCTGCACGGCGATGCCACGCTCGCTGTGCTCAACGATGATGTCTATTCCAAGCGATTTGGTACTCAGGGAAATCCGAATCTGGATTGCCTGCACGAACTGCATGAGGCGGGAGTCGAGATCTTTGTCTGCGGCCAATCTTTGATTGGCAAGGCAGGGAAGCCGGAAGAGGTGGTCGTCTTTGCTGATGTCGCTGTGTCGGCTTTAACGACGCTCGTCAATTTACAGACAGACGGTTATGTGTATCTGCCACTTTTGAAATAGAAAATTCACAACTCATACCGGGCAAAGACAGAGC
>NZ_CALFPF010000547.1 GCF_937919775.1 uncultured Gimesia sp. | reverse complement strand
ACTACAATAACAGGACTTAAAACAATTCCACAGAAACCAAGATGGAACCAATCAATTCTGAATCAACCCAATATTGGATATTGACATCCTATTTAGGATCGCTATACTGATCGCAAATATGGACCACTTGATCCTGTTTAAAAATAGGGAATTGGTACCCGTATTCAATCTGATGAAAGGAAAAGAAAGAGATGTTGAAAATTGTGACAGCGCTCAGTACAACGGCTTTACTGTTTGCATTGGTCGAAGGTAGTTTTGTTGCGGCAGAGGCTCCTCCGGGAAGTAAACAGGCTGGCCCGTCAAAGGCGGCAGTCGATCGGACGCGCAAAACGGTCAAGATGCTGGATGACATTTACAAGTCGGCAATTGTGTTGATTACCGAAAATTATGTGAATGACGAAAACGATTTACCCGCCGGCAGTGCGTTTGTGGCACTTTTCCAGTCCATGGACAAAAAAGGCTGGCATAAGGTCCGGTTGATCGATTTGACGGGCGAACCTTATGAACCGGAAAACGTGGCGAAAGATGACTTTGAGAAACAGGCCGCAAAGCAGTTAAAAGACGGTAAAGCCTTCGTAGAACAGGTTGTTGACAAAGACGGCAAGCCCTATCTGCGCGCGATGACCGCGGTTCCCGTCGTCATGCAGAAATGTGTGATGTGCCATCCGCAATATGCAAATGCAAAAAAAGGTGCCGCCATCGGAGCGATCAGCTATACTCTGCCTATTGAGTAACTGGCGGTAAAGTCGAGCTGTAATCATTCCTCTGTAACGAAGATGGAGAACTGGCTGTCGTGAATAAACTCTGGATTGCGTTTGCATGCGTCATGGGTTTCTCGTTTCTGGTTCTTGGCTGGATCGGAACGCGCATCTATCAGGAGATGCCGCCGATTCCCGAGAAAGTGGTGACGACCGACAGTCAGACTCTGATTGCCGCCAACGACATTGCCGCCGGTCAGAATGTCTGGCAGGCGCTGGGCGGTATGGAAGTCGGTTCGGTCTGGGGGCACGGCAGTTACGTTGCTCCCGACTGGACGGCGGACTGGCTGCATCGGGAAGCAGTCTTCATTCTCGAAGACTGGTCTCATGCCGATTTCAAGCAGGAATTCAAAGATCTGAACGAAGAACAGCAGGCCCAGTTGACGGCCCGCTTAACGAAATTGATGCGTACGAATACGTACGATCCTGAGACCGGCATAGTCAGCATTGATCCGGTGCGTGCCAAAGCATTTGCCTCGAACCTCGCTCACTACTCAGAGGTGTTCTCAGAAGGAAACTCGGATTACGCCATTCCCGCAGGCGCAGTGACCGACCCGGATCGCCTGCACAAGTTATCGGCGTTTTTCTTCTGGACTTCATGGGCCGCGTCGACCAATCGTCCTGATGACGTGACCAGTTTCACAAACAACTGGCCGCACGAAAGACTGGTAGGGAACCGCCCCACAGGGGACAACATTGTCTGGACCGGAGTGAGCATTATCATGCTGCTGGCGGGCATTTCCGCAATGGCCTGGTGGTACGCTTCAAAGCGGGGCGAAGAGGAAAAAGACCTGACCATACCGGAATCCGACCCGCTGGCACTCTGGGAGGCGACTCCGTCACAGCGAGCCACGATTAAATACTTCTGGATCGTGTCGGCTTTGATTCTGGTGCAGATGTTACTCGGCGTGATCACAGCGCACTACGGCGTCGAAGGAGACGGTTTCTACGGTTTCCCGCTCTCCGACTGGCTGCCTTACAGTGTGACCCGAACCTGGCACATTCAGATCGGCCTGTTCTGGATCGCGACGGCGTGGCTGGCGGCGGGATTGTTTATCGGGCCGCTGGTGAGCAATTATGAACCGAAGTGGCAGCGGTTTGGTGTGAACGTGTTATTTGGTGCGTTGCTGATTGTGGTCGTCGGTTCGCTGGCCGGTGAGTGGTTGAGTATCCAAAACAAAATGACAGATACGGTTTCGTTTTACTTCGGACATCAGGGTTACGAATATGTAGATCTGGGCCGGGTATGGCAGATCGGTCTGATGGTCGGTCTGTTGTTGTGGCTGGTGCTGATGATCCGCGTGCTGCTGCCCGCGCTGCGGCAATCGGGACAGCAGAGACATCTGGTCGCGCTGCTCGCCGTTGCTTCGGGCGCCATCGCATTGTTCTACGGAGCCGGCCTGACCTGGGGACATCATTCCCATTTAACGATGGTCGAATACTGGCGCTGGTGGGTGGTGCATTTGTGGGTCGAAGGTTTCTTTGAAGTCTTCGCCACGACGGTCATCGCTTTCACATTCATGCGCCTTAATCTGATTCGCCCGAAGGTTGCAGCAGGCGCGGCATTACTCTCGGCGACGATTTTCCTGTCAGGGGGAATCATCGGCACCTGTCACCATCTGTATTTCTCAGGCACGCCGACCGTGGCGCTGGTCTGGGGATCGGTCTTCAGTGCATTGGAGGTCGTGCCACTGGTCTTGGTGGGTTTTGATGCCACAGAAGATCTGCGGCGGTCGAATTCATCACCGTGGGTCAAAAAGTACAAGTGGCCGATTTACTTTTTCGTCTCTGTCGCGTTCTGGAACATGATTGGCGCGGGTTTATTTGGTTTTATGATCAACCCTCCCATCGCCCTGTATTATATGCAGGGGCTCAACACCACGCCGCTCCACGGTCACGCGGCATTGTTCGGCGTGTACGGGATGCTGGGAATCGGACTGATGCTGCTCTGTCTGCGTGTGCTGATTCCCGGCAGAGAATGGAAAGAGGGGACACTGCGATTCTCGTTCTGGTCATTGAATATCGGCTTGATGACGATGTGTATCTTAAGTCTGCTGCCCGTTGGACTGCTGCAGACGAAGGCTTCCGTTGAACATGGTTACTGGTATGCCCGCAGCAGTGAATTCATGCAGGGAGATCTGATGCAGACCCTGCGCTGGATGCGGGTGCCCGGCGACACGATCTTTTTTCTGGGTGCGGTCGCCCTGGTGATCTTCATCGCCGGTTTGAAAACCGGTCATTCATTTCGGAAAACAGAGTAACTTACCGGTTCGAAATCAGGTTCGTCAGGAACTCTTTCAAGACGGGCACATGACTGCGTTCCGGATCTTTGATCGCGGTCAGCAGAGTGATCGTCGGCTGGGTCATCGTTTCGACGACGGTCAGCGCGATCTGTGTCTGTTGTGATTCCAGTTCGCGCTGGTATCTATTGACGAATTCATCGTAGTCGCTGGGATCTGAATGAAACCATTTCCGGAGTTCGGTTGAGGGTGCGAAGTCTTTCAGCCACAGGTCGACTTTGGCGGCGGATTTCGACATGCCGCGCGGCCAGAGCCGGTCGACCAGAATCCGATAGCCGTCATCTGCGGTCGGTTTTTCGTAAACTCGTTTAATTCGGAATTCCTGTTGCATGAGCGACCCGCCGATCTCAGCAAATCTTAACGATCCGGGACTTCCAGGCGGCAGCAGCCGAAGTCGAGGTGCTGTTTCCCGGCTTTGCTGACGGCTGAGACTTCCGGGTGCAAATTATAAACGACGAAGCGGCCTTCTTTGCGTTTGATGACCAGGCCTGCGTGGTAGAGAATCCCGAGGTGGTGCGAGATATTCACAACTTCTTCCTTGAGCAATTCTGCAATATCACTGACCGTTCGCTCGCCATCACGCAGCAAATCCACAATCCGCAGGCGAATCGGTTCCCCTAATGCTTTCAACTTCTCTGCACACAAATCGGATTGAAGCCGATCTTTAGACATAAATGCACCATCGCCTGCAAAATGAAATGATCCCCTGTTCCTTCAACGAGCTGGGTTGTCTCAACAACCCGCATTCGCGGGGAATTCGTTCCAGATTGTAGCAAAATAATCGCGACAGGACAGCTTCAGAATTTCGCCATCCGGAATTAATGGAACATTTACCCCCACAACTCAGCCCGAGCATGCCACAGGACTGGTGGCAGTTTCCATCAGAACCAGCGAATCGCCGGCAGACGTGGATCGAAGTTCGGCTCCGGTAGTTCCGGTTATTTATTCTTCAGATCGAAGTCAAACTGGTTTTCGCCCGTTTTGACTTCCGCCGTCAATTCCGATTGTGCATTGTATTTCGCCGGGAGCAATTCCTGGCCGGCCACTTCGCCCTCTGGTTTGATAATCTTTACGACATACTTGCCGACCGGGGCACCAGGTTCGTCCTGCTTGGACTTCAACTCATACCGCCCTTCAGCATCTGTCACACCGTGCGACGAAGCGCCGCTTGCGGCAGGCTCAAAAATGATGATGGCGCCGTCGAGTGCTGTACCATTAAGTGTCACCTTGCCTGTGACTTTTTCGAGTGGAACGCCTGAGCCACTCGAACTACAGGAACTGAGTCCCATACAGAGAAATAACAGGTAAAAAAAGCGACGCCGATTCATTTGATGCATTCGTGGAGTTCCTCATCGGTGTAGAGAACTCCGGGAGGGAGCCTCCCGGAAAGTTTTTCGAGCAGTCATAAACGGAAAGCGTGACGGTTGCGTGAGATCTGTTTTAGAATTCGCCAATCACTTCGCCACCTCTGATGGAAATCAGATTTTTCAAAGTATTGATATCCAGATTTTCGCTGAGAAATCTGACGCTGCCGTCTCCGAGCAATGTGTGAGCACCCCCGACATGCAGGCTGCCTGCGCCAAATGCGTAAACATATTGCGAAGCAGGATAACCATTGATCCCGTAATTTCCATAACTGGGGGTAATCCAGTTCGTATGATTGTAGTGACTCCAGAATGGTCCGTAGTCATTACTCGATTTCTGAATCGGCGTCTCCAGCATGATAATACAATTACTGGAACCATCCGTAATATCACTGATTTTCGCAGCACCATTGTGTCCCCAGGCCGACTTCCTGAGATCGGTATCGCCGAGATAGGTTTTCGTCATCGAATTTTCGATGGTGTTCGTGACGATTCCATAACTGACCCGATGATTTTTATTGCAGGAATAATGTGAGGTCCCGGACTTGGTGTAAGGATCCAATGCCTGATTGGTCATGCCCGGATCGGAGGGGCAGCGGAAAATCACAATCATATGGTCGGTGGCCGATACCTGCGAACCTCCGCCTCCTCGGCTGTCGACATCACACACACCTGTTGGCGCTTCAAAATTAATCGAATTGTAGATATTGGCTTGATCCAGAAACGGCAGAATCATCATATACATCGTATGATTGCGCACGAGTCCCGTAGCGACCCAATTCGCGGAATTAATTGCACCCGCGTTGATATCGCCGGGGGGAAAAACACGATGTGAGTCATGATAGCTGTGAATTGCCAGGCCCATCTGTTTGAGATTATTCTTGCAGGTCGAACGGCGTGCCGCTTCGCGGGCCTGCTGCACAGCGGGAAGCAACAGAGCAATCAGAATGGCAATGATTGAGATCACCACCAGCAACTCAATCAAAGTAAAACCGCGGGAAAGACGTTTCTTCATACAACACCTTCGCATTCGCAAGACAGGAAACAGAAAATAAAGTTGAATAACTGAATTCAGATCTGGCCCAGGCCCGCCCTCAGACAAGTTATGTTCGGGCAAACTGAATCGGAACACATGCGGCGCGCTGTATATGAATTGTTAGTTAATT
>NZ_CALFPF010000546.1 GCF_937919775.1 uncultured Gimesia sp. | reverse complement strand
GCCGTATCAAATTTGTGTCGCTGCTCACAGAATGCGCCGCGGGAGAATCCAGACAACTTCCGTTCGTGGTGAACGCGTTCTCAATATTAATTGATGGCCCTCTCCCCTGGGAACAGGTAACCGGCTGGTTTGGCGACCAACTGGGCGAAACCTGTCAGACTGTTGTCGCTGGTTCGAATCCACAGGGAATCGAACGGGTTGTCAAAAACTGGCCGCAGGGAATACTACCACCTCCGATCGAAGTGCTTAACACAGCCGATTTCCCGCTGGAAATCTGTGTCGATGAACCTCGCAAAGTCGGCATCGACCGCCTGCTCAACGCGGTCGCCGCCAATCGGCTTCGCGAAAGAGAACAAGGCGTCATCATCATCGATACCGGAACCGCAACGACAGTTGACGTTGTCAACCCGAATGGAAGTTTTGCCGGCGGAGCCATTCTCCCCGGCTTTGAATTATCTGCTAAAGCACTGCACGATTACACGGCCCTGCTTCCTCTGATTCCCGTTGATGATTTGCGCCAGGCAGCACCGGTGGTTCTGGGAAAAAACACAACGGATGCCATTCGAAGCGGACTCTTCTGGGGGCAACTGGGAGCGATACGGGAACTCGTCGCTCAGCAACAAAACCAGTCTCTGCCTCATGCCAGCCAAGTCCCTCCCCTCATTTTATTAACGGGGGGCGGCTCTGCTTTATTGGCCCCACACCTCGAAGGTTTTGTCCGGTTTGAACCGTTGCTCACGTTACAGGGGCTGGCTTTGGTGGCTCAGAAAATCAGTGGTGCCGGTTAATATGTCAGAATGCTCCAGAATCAAATCATCGTCCTGCTCAGCCGCGCTGCTGACGCCCCGTGGCAGAGGAGCCGTCGCCACCATTCGCGTTCACGGCGAGTCGCTTCCGTTAACAGCCGCAATCGATGCCTGTTTTCACGCAGCGAACAGGAAAATACTCGAACAGCAGTCGATGGATGGAATCGTATATGGTCTCTGGGGACAGGACAATAACGAAGATCTTGTGCTCTGTCGCCTCGATCACGAAACCGTCGATATTCACTGTCATGGCGGAATGGCGGCCGTGGAACGCATTCTGAAAGACCTGCAGACACAGGGCTGTGATATCCAGTCCTGGCAGGATTTCGCCCGAAAAATCGAACCGGCGCTGGAAGTGGAACTGCAGGAAACACTGACTGCCGCCACGACATTCCGGGCTGCGGAAATCCTGCTGCGTCAGTCGCAGGGACTGTTACGAGCCGCATTCACAGCACTCATGCCTGATGAAAAATCGGACTTTGATCCTGAAGAATTTCAAACACGAATTCAGGAGCTGCTTCGCTGGGAGCATCTGGGCCTGCATTTGACAACTCCCTGGCGTGTCGTGTTGGCCGGTCGTCCGAATGTGGGTAAGTCGAGCTTGATCAATGCGATTCTGGGCTACGACCGTTCCATCGTGTTTGACGAAGCGGGCACCACGCGCGATGTGCTGACCGCAACCACGGCTATCGAAGGCTGGCCTTTTCAGTTTTCAGATACCGCGGGCATCCGTGGCGAGGCGGCTCCCCTGGAAGCAGCGGGCATCCAACGTGCAGAACAAGTTCTCAATGCAGCCGACTGCTGCGTGATTCTGATTGACACCAGCCAGCCGGCGCAGGCAGACGACCAGCGACTGCTCTCCCAATGGTCTGATTCGATCGTGGTCGCGCATAAAATCGATCTCCCGTTACGCTGGGATTCTCCTCTACCCGAACAGGCTATTCCCGTCTCATCCAAAACGAAAACAGGCCTTGAGATCCTGCTGAATCAACTAGTCCAGAGACTGATCCCTGAAATCCCCGACGAACAGACGGCCATCCCGGTCACGAAACGGCAGAGCGAGTTACTACATCAGGCAGAAGAAGCACTCCAAAGAGCCGACCGTCAGACCTACAGCGAATTGATCCGTCAATTACTGTTCCAAGACTGAAACGGACAGAAGCACAGGGAGTAGATCAGCTGCGTGCTTTGACAGTCTGTTTCCATTGATGCAAGGCCATCATCAGATTGCCCTGCGTCCACAACAAAGGGGTAATATCGTTGGGAACATATTTTCCCTTTTCGAGGAAATACGATTCAGGACAGCGATATGCACCGAAACTGCATTCCTGAGTCGTGAGCTGATTGAGCGCGCGATCCAGATGCAGACGCTGGTTCTCATAATCGTCAGAATGATCCGACTGTAGAAATCGCTGACCGTAAATCACGGATAAAATCGAATCGAAGATACACCACTGGGCTTCCTGGCCCGGCTTCAAGAGCTTATCCCGACTGGCCTGATCTTCACTGAAGTCGCTCGTTCTGTCATCTTCGCTGAACATTTCCTTGTAGTCAGCACACCAGTAGGAATCCCCCAGATAACGGCGGATTCCATAGTCACCCATCAGATGTGTTCGGACATCTTCCATGATCGTCTCCGCCATCTCGCCCTGCACCAGTCCCAGAGGATAGATCAGAAATAACAGCGCGCCGTCGTATTTCCGGGCCAGTAACGGGTCAGGCTGAATACATTCCGCGGGAAGAATTTGCGACAGCGTCGTCTGCCCCTGCTGAATTAACTCATCTACCATTTCCACGGGAACATGTTTTTTGCCAAACGTAAACTGGCTCCAGTTTTCATTCTGATCCAGATACTGCTTCAAGGTCATCAAGCCGGCAATGACAGTACCAATGCTGGATGCTTCCACCTTGCGGGCCTCTTCCCAGTGGCCGCTGTCTGCGTCTTCCCAGAAACGGATCTTCTCGAAATAACGCACAAAGGCCGCCAGTAACTCCAGCGAATCGTGAGTCGGTGTCAACTTTCCCTGTAACAGCAACAGACTGTAAAACCAGAGATAATATCCCAGTGCATCGTTTTGCGCATGAGCCCACTTTTCATCGATTTCGCCCAGTGTATTTCCATCAAAGCGGATGTGAGGGCGTTTCATCACTTCCGCAGCTTTTGTTTTACCGGAAATGATATCGTCAAAACGATCTCTGTGTTTGATGAAATAATCGGTTAAAGTGGCCATCGCTTGGCAGGCGGGTTTCTCGTTTCCGACAGCATACAACGCATGTGCTACGTGAATATTATCTCGCACCCAGATGCTCTGGTATCCCGTCGATTCATGTGCAATCGCTGCGGGAAACAGGCCGTTTTTCAGAGCCGGAAAAGAAAACGTGTTCTGCGATTCCAGAAAGGAAATTAATTGTTCCGTTTCCCCAAGAGTCTGCAGAGGTTGTTTTAAGGAAAGAAACTTGCTGTCATCCATGATAAACACCTGAGAATTTAAGAATGCTGAATTTGTCTGCTGTTGAACGATGTGGCGGGTCGCGCGGTTCGAATTGTGAAACAATTGGCTTAAAAATGCAACGGCAGGTCTTCCGCGGCGAAGATGAAAGTCCGTTTCCGAAAATCAACACTGTTGTTTTTCAGCATCTTTTCAGCATCGCCTCTGCAGCCAATTTCAACGCTGTCTTATGAAAATGACCCCTGTTTTTCCTGCCGAAGCCTCTACAATCAGCAGCACCAGACGATTCCCGCACATTCTGAACGCCGCTCGAACGCCGCTGCCTCCGTTTTGCCGGGAGGAATACCATTTGCACTTAAGTTGTTTCTGCCGGTCAGGTTTCCTTTCTTCCTACAGCCTTTACAGATTTGGTTTACTTTATGAAAGGCGTCGTTCAATCCGTTTTTCGCTCGCACAAAACAGGCATCATTGCCTTACTGGTGCTCTTTTCAGGCATGGCTGTCGCGCGTTGGAATCAGCTTTATTTTTTCACACCCGACAGTGCCCGCTACGTCATCATGGCAAAATCGCTGGTTAACGGCTCCGGTTATCGACAAATCGATACGCCGGGTGAACCACTCTATGCACATCGCCCGCCGGGAATGTCTCTTTTACTGACTCCGGCGGCATTTGTTGCGCCTTACAATATTCTGCTTGCCAAAGCGACGGTCTTGCTGACGGCGCTGGCGTTGCTCATCCTGCTGTATCAATATATTTGCCGCCTGCAAGAACCAGCGAAAGTACTTGAAAACCAACCAGTACCCAAATTTTATGGGCCGGCTCTGCTGATCACATTCCTTGTCGCCATCAATCCCTACACGCTTTTTTTCTCAACGATCGTGATGAGCGAAATTCCGTTTATGGCCTGTTCGCTGGCAATTCTCTCTCTGCTGGCGGTTCGACAGGATCATCCCGGTAAAAAAGATCTGATTTTATTCAGCGCACTCCTGATCTTTCTCCCGTTTCTCAGAACGGTGGGTATCGCGCTGGTTCTGGCAGTCGGTTTATGGGCCGTCATCAGCCGCAAACGCTGGCCTTGGCTGACTGGCGTTGCCTGTTCCCTGCTGGCTTCGGGAATCTGGATGTATCGAAATTCCGCGCTGGAAAAAAGTGGTTACACTTCGGTCGCTTTGCAAGAGATAAAATCACAGGGAATTTCAGGGACACTGCTCAGTATCTTTGAAAGATGCACGACGCATTATGAAAGTTTCTGCCAGAAACTCTTTCCAGATATGCCGGGTATTGCCCCCCGTTATGCGCGGATGATTCTGGATGAAAACTCCTTTCTTCCTGGACCGGTCTGGCTGTTTCTCACTCTGGGAGCATTGATTCTCGGACTGTCATTTTACGGCATGCTCAAACGTCGCGATCAGGGGGGAACCGTTGCCCTGTGGTATATCATCTTGAGCCTCGGCATGCTTTCCCTGTGGCCTTGGATTCAACAGCGGTTTACTCTTCCTCTGGTGCCAGTCGTGCTTGCATTTGTGCCTGCTGGCTGGAATGCATTTGTACGACACATCGCAGTTTCTCGTCCGCAGACCCGCAAAACGTTAATCTTGACCTGCTCGATCCTCTTCGCGATTTTTTGTGGTTGGCAGATCAAGACAGACTACCGTTTGATGAGTGCCAATCTACGCATGGTGACTCAGTCAGATCAATTCTATAACGATCAACTCCCGCCGAACCAGTTCAGCAACTGGCTAGCAGCGGGCGACTGGATCAGACAGAACACGTCCCCGGAGAGCCGTCTGATTACACGACGCGCCGATGTCGCAACCACCGGACAGCGATATCAGATGCTGAACTTTTTTGAAACCACCAATGCGGACAAACTGCATTGGGACATACAGAATTTCTCAGCGAACTATCTGGTAACCTTCAGCCGTGAAACTGTTTCAGCCTTTCCCTGGCATCTGCTCGATGAGGATCTCGTCTATCGGATGACTCCGGTTTATGACGATCAGGGTGTCATGATTCTCAAACTGGAACCCAATCGCAGCGGGACGATTCGTCAGGAATATTGGAACGACGATGATTCGCTGAAGATTGCCCGTAACGCGATTGAAAAGTTTCCACATCGCCTTTCATTTCAAGTAGCGTTGACGCAACAGCTGTTTGAAGCCGGACATTATGCGGAATTGATTGCATACGTAGAAAACCTGCAACAGCAAAAGATCGAAGATGTCAGACTGACAAACCTGCTGGCCTGGTCCTACAACAAAACAAAACGTTACCAGAAAGCCATCCACGAATTCGAACGCGCCTTCTCCATGCCTGACCAGAAAATGCTCCATCGCGATCTGATGCAGGGGATCACTCTGGCACAAAGCAAGTTGGAATCCAGCGATCATTCTGGAGGCACGCAGCCACAAACCCGTGATCAAACAGAAAACCAGGATCTCAAGCTGGCGGCAATGTATTTGCGTTTGTCGCAAATTGATAAAGCAGAGCGGCTTTTACTCAAAGCACTCAAAACTGATCCCCATTATCTCAATGGACAACCGGAACTGCATACATTACTGGCCAGGGTCTACCTCGCTGAAGATCGCAAAGCCGACGCCATTCAACAATTAAATTTTGCCAACCAGTCAGGGGAACCAGCGGCCCCGGCGTTACTAATCATGCTGGCCCGCGAGGAAAAAGTAGAAAATCTTTTAAAAAATCTGGCACAATTTCATGATGACAAAACCGCACAACAGACTGCAGCTCTCCTGTCTGAACTGCTGGTTCTTGCTGGAGCTTATGAAGAATACGGAGTACCCGGCAAAGCACTGCATCTGGTTGAACGGACGAATATGTTCATTCCCAACAACCCACAACTGTTAAAGTTACTTCTGAAGTACCAGCTGTTTTATTCTCTGATTCCTGAAGCTGAGGAAACATTCTTACAGCTCCAAAATATTGCACCACACGACCCGGATCTTGAAGAGAAGGCCAGAATGATTGAGTCGCGAATACAAACGCCCCGTTTCTAAAAAACAACTATCCACGGTACTGCATACGTTATTCCCGTCCCCGTCAGTTATGTGCTCAAACAGAAGCTAGAATATTCATAGCACATTTGTTGCGGGCCAATAACGGGGGGACTTCTCATGGAACTCTGGATCGATGGCTGGATGTATTACTTTCTGGATATTTGGCGCGATGCAACGATTTCAGACTATCTGAAGCTGATTCTCTGCGTAATTGTCGTCGGTGGTTTTTTTAACATCCACCGTCGCAACATCAAATAATCAGCTCTCGGGATCTAATTCCACACACCACTGTTCGCCGGCATATGCCACGACGTCTCCAGGTGAAAGCTGTTTACTGCGTCTGATCTCGACTGCACCATTCACGGTTACTTCTCCCGCCTGAATGACGACCTTGGCATGCCCTCCTGTTCCCACTGCAGCCTGCTGTTTTAAAAACTGATCTAAACGAATCGGTGGACGATCTTCTGATACCATTGTGTTCTTAACTCTCTTGTGATGATTGCTTTTTATTTTTCTTCTTTTGGGGTTGCCCGCCTTGTTTCAATTTCTTGAGTTCTTCCGGCGTGGGCACATTAAATGTTGCGTCTTGAGGAGCAGCCGATGTCAGCGGGCTGGTATCCCCGACCTTTTTCTGCCAGTCTTTCATGACAGCCAGCAGGCGGTCTGCATGACTTTGACAATCTGACTGACCGAACAGATTTTTCGTTTCTTGTGGATCATTCTCCAGGTCGAATAATTGTGACTTGTTGATCTGCGGATAAGTAATTAATTTCCATCGGCTGTCGCGCGCCGATCGCTGCACGTCTTTGTAAGCCGTAAACAGTGTCTCCC
>NZ_CALFPF010000545.1 GCF_937919775.1 uncultured Gimesia sp. | reverse complement strand
GGAGACGTACTGAAAAGAATAGAACGTAAAACTGATATAAAGATCGATTGATCTTTGCAAAGCTGTTTCCAAGATCATTATAATGGCTGGTCTCGATTAATCTTCCTGCAACAATGCGGTTTGTTGAACCGAATCGTCCTGCACCATTCTTTGTCGATAAGGAGTCTTCAGTGAGTAATCAAAAGCAGAATCGTCGCGACTTTTTGAAAACATCTGCGGCCGTCGTCGCTGGCAGCAGTGTTCCTTTCTGGTTCGATATTGATCCCGCCAGTGCATATAAATTCAAAGCTGCCAATGATCGCCCTATTGTAGGTTGTATCGGAACAGGGAGCCGCTGGGGTGCGGTTGGTCCTAACGCTATGAAGTATGGTGATGTCATTGCTGTCTGCGATGTGGATGCTGCTCATGCAAATGGTGCGCGTAACCGGGTGAAAGACATCCAGGGTAAAAAAGGAAATACGAAAGAAGTCGCCGTCTTTGAAGACTATCGGAAAGTTCTCGAAAATCCCGATATCGATATTGTGACCATCGTCACCACGGATCACTGGCACACGAAAATCGCGATTGAAGCGATGAAAGCCGGTAAAGATGTGTACTGCGAAAAACCGCTGACGCTGACGATTGATGAAGGTAAACAGATCATCAAAGCGCTGAAAGAAACCGGGCGCGTATTTCAGGTTGGTACGCAACAGCGCAGTGAAATGGGACAGCGCTTCCTGAATGCTCTGGCTATCGTCAAGGAAGGTCGTCTGGGCGATATCACTGAAGTCGAATGTGTGATCGGTGGCGTGGATCCCAGTGGTCCGGTTCCTGTTGCGGAAGTTCCTAAAACTTTGAACTGGGAAAAATGGCTGGGGCAGGCTCCCATGACTGATTATCGCTGGAAAGCCGGCGAAGGCGAGAAGGGCAGCCCCAAAACACGCGGTCACTATGAGTTCCGCTGGTGGTATGAATATTCCGGTGGCAAAATGACCGACTGGGGCGCACACCATGTGGATATCGCGCAATGGGCAATCGGCATGGATCATTCTGGCCCGACGCAAATTGTGCCGATTTCTGCAGTGCATCCGGTGCCTCTTAAAAACGGCATGCCCACCAAGGATGACGCCTACAATGTCGCATCCAATTTCGAAGTGCAGTGCACCTTCCCGAATGAAGTCAAGATGACGATCAAAAGTGACGGGCGCAACGGAATTCTCTTTACGGGAACGAAGGGGCGCATGTTCGTCAGCCGTGGTGATTTGACCGGCACACCGGTCGAAGATCTGAAAACGAACCCGCTTGCCAGCGACACCATCACCAAGCTCTATAAAGGGCGTAAACCCGGAGATCACATGCTGAACTTCTTTGAATGTGTCGATGCACGGGAGCAGCCGATTTCCGATGTCATGACACATCATCGGTCGATCACCACCTGCCATCTGGCCAATATCGCCATTCGTCTGAACCGTTCTCTGCAATGGGATCCCAAGACAGAACAGATTATCGGCGATGACGATGCCAACCAGTGGCAAAGCCGCGAACAGCGTAAAGGCTACGAAATCAACGCGTAGTCCGGTTCGTACAATTGAGAAAAGCGCTCAGCCTGGAGGAAGCCGTTTCCTTCAGGCTTTATTTATTGGCTGTATTTATTGGCTGTATTTATTGGCTGTATTTCGAGTGCGGAAGTCTACCGACCGACGGGCATTCGTGTTCAGCGCGGCTTACATCCAGAGATGCACGCGTTCGTATAAATCTGCCGGAAAATGTTTTTTGATGGCGTTCATTACCTGGTTGTCGTGGTAACGGGTGCTGAAGTGGGCCAGGATGATTAATTCATTTTGAAACCGGTCCGCCCGTTCGACGAGATCATCAAGGTGCATATGTCCAAATTTATGAATTTTTTCCCGCCGATGTTCGGGGCGATAAAAGGTCATTTCGGTAATCAGCACTTTAGACTCATATGCGGTTTCGAACAGATCCAGTCCGGCGGGCGCTGTATCCCCGGTATAACATACCAGAGGCACGCGGATTTCTTCGCTGACTTCGATACCCGCCATACGGGCGTCACGAATTTCCGTTTCGGGTCTGCCCAGATATTCGGCTTTCAATTTTTTGCGGCAGTCCCAGACCTGGAAACCCAGCGAAGGGACAGTGTGTTTGGTTCGAAAGGCAGTTACGGCGTGTTCGCGGGAAAGCTGGACTTCCTCCCCATCCTTCATGCCGATCAGATCACATTCCATACGTCCCCGATCCAGGCTCTGCCAGCTTTTCAGCATATTCCAGACCGGGTCCACCACTTCTTCGGGAACATAAATGGTGGGGGGGCTCATTTTCATCATGCGTCGACGGGCAACATAAGCAGGCAACGCCGCCATATGGTCCAGGTGTGCATGCGAAATGAAGAACACGGAAGTTCCCATGAATGACCAGGGGCTGCCCCCCATGTCGAAGCCCAGTTTGAGTTCAGGAATTCTCCAGTAACTCTGAACCGCGGCGCGTGAATACCCCTCGATGGTCAGTCCTTTGTATTTCACGGATTGGAGAGGTAAGTTTTCGAGCATGGATCTAACGCTGACGGATTTTCGAGGAATCTTGTGTTTCTGAAGAAAGCCAGATTAACTCAATCCTGCTGGCATACCAATAAATACACCGCCGTATTTCGAAGAACCGTTCGAGATTCGGCGGTGCAATGAGGGAAATGTTCAAATTACAGGGAGAGGGACACTTATTTGACCGGAATGGATCGGCCTGTCTGGATGCTTTTCGCTTCGGCGTAGCAGATTTTCAGGGCATCTCTGGCCAGCGCCCCGGATAAAGCCTCTGGTTCGACGCCGGACTGAATCGCGTCGACAGCAGCCTGTAATTCGAGAGTAAACGCCGCGCACCAGGCGTCTCCCCCTTTTAATTTGGGATGTTTCAGCTGCCCGTTTTTCGTAATCAGTGTCAGAGGCTGGCTGACCACCCAGGCTTTATTCTTACCCACTCCCATTGTTCCTGCGCCGAACAGGACTGTGGCCTCTTCAAAATAAAGTTCATAACCGTGCGCAAATTCGAGACCACGCGTCGCAATCCCGCCGCTCACGCAGCTGATCGCCAGATTTGGATCGTCGTAATCGTAGACGGTGTGAACATGGTTCACGTAACCTTTGTTCTGAATCCCGCGCGAAGTTACTTTTCGCGGGACGCCACACATCAGGCTGATCAAATGATTGTCGTGAATGTGCAGATCAATTCCCCAGCCTCCCAGCTTCTGGAAGTCCTCAATATTTTCTGACCATTTGGGGGGAGCCATCACGCGACGAAAATGAGCCGCCAGAAGTTTCCCGTATTGCTTGCCCCGAACGCACTCCACGGCAAATTGAAACTCGGGAAAGAAGGGGAGTACCTGAGCCACCATGAACTGGACGCCCGTTTTCTTCGCAGATTTCACCATTTTGTCCGCGGCTTTGAGATCGATGGCAATCGGTTTCTCGACGAGTGTATGTTTGCCGGCCCGGATCGAATCGAGGGCCACCTGCTCATGCATCTGAGTGGGCAGGCAGATGTCAACCAGATCAATCTCCGGATCCGCCAGCAGGTCATGATAGTCGGCGTATTGTTTGACTTTGGACAAATCAACCTGACCGCCTCGGGGGCCAAAATTTCCTTCGATGGTACTCCAGTCCCCCGCCAGTTTTTTGGGATCACGGGTGGAAATCGCAGTGACTTTGGCCCCTTTGAGTTTTTTAGCGCCTTCGTAATGAGCCATTCCCATGAAGCCAACGCCGATCAGTCCGATGCGAACCATAATATTTCCCCGCTG
>NZ_CALFPF010000544.1 GCF_937919775.1 uncultured Gimesia sp. | reverse complement strand
GGGATACGGTGACCTGGGTTGTTACGGACAGGAAAAAATCAAAACGCCTCGCATCGACCAGATGGCCGCGGATGGCATGAAATTCAGTCAGATGTATGCCGGCGCTACAGTATGTGCCCCTTCCCGTTGTGTGTTGATGACCGGACTGCACATGGGGCACGGCCGCGTGAGAGGAAATACCTGGGTCAAAGAGAACCAGTCACTCAAGCCCGACGATGTCACCGTCGCAGAACTCCTCAAACAGGCCGGTTACAAAACGGCGTTAACGGGGAAGTGGGGCGTGGGTGAGGCAGGTACACAAGGCGTGCCCAATCTGCAGGGCTTCGATTATTTTTATGGTTATCTGAATCAGCATAATGCCCACAATTATTACCCGGAATTCCTCTGGAAAAATGGGGAGAAAGTCAAACTGAGAAATATCGTCGATCCCGGCACGATTTCCAAAGGTCCTGCGGGAACGGATCGCCTGGGAGGTGTCGCCACGAAAAAAGTCGATTACTCGCATGATCTGATCATGCAGGAAGCGCTCCGCTTTATTGACCAGAGTGCCAAGCAGCCATTCTTTTTGTACGTCGCGCTCACGATTCCTCACGCGAATAATGAAGCAGGCAGAAAAGTCGGCGACGGTCAGGAAGTTCCCGATTACGGTATTTATGAAAACAAAGACTGGAAAAAACCGGACAAGGGTCAAGCCGCCATGATCACGCTGATGGATACCGGCGTCGGTCAGATTCTGGATCGTCTCAAGGAATTGAACATTGATAAAAATACGCTGGTCATTTTCAGTTCTGATAACGGCCATCATCGGGAGGGGGGCAATGATCCTGAATTCTTCGATGCCAACGGCCCGCTCAGGGGTATGAAACGCGATCTCTACGAAGGAGGCATCCGCGTACCTTTTATCGCTTACTGGCCGGGAACAACGCCAGCCGATAGGGTCTCCGATCACATTGGCTACTTCGGCGATTTAATGGCAACTGCTGCAGATCTGGCGGGTGTTCCCTGCCCGGACGGTCTGGACAGCGTCAGCATTGCTCCCACTCTCACCGGAAAACCGCAGCAGCAACAGCAACACGGCTTTCTGTACTGGGAATTTTATGAACAGGGGGGCAAGCAGGCTGCCCGCTGGGGTCAATGGAAAGCAGTCCGCATGCCGATGCTGACCGGCCCTACAGAACTTTTTGATCTTGAAGAAGACTTAGGAGAAGGAACGAATCTGGCGGACCAGCATCCGGACATCGTCAAAAAAATGGAAGCGATGATGCAGGAAGCACACACACCTGATCCCCTCTGGAAACCATCGGGTAAAGCGCCAAAAAAGAACCCTGCTCCCGGTGATGGCAAAGCCCGATTTTAAAGATGGTATGAGTCAGCAGGCCAGAACCGGTGAATGAGTTCGTTCAACCGGACTCAATTCAATACTTGAAACACCAGAGGTTAAGGACAGGTGTAAGTTGTAATTCTGGCAAGAGCGGGTTGCCCGCTACCAATGTCGAAATAAGCCGTTGATGATGCGGAGACGTTGAGAAACGAAAATCCAAATAACGCACTGCAAAATCCCTGGACGGGGACTGTAGCTTGTGCTCTGACCGCAGGCGCGACCCCGACAACGGTGACATCTGCTCCCGCGTCAAACGTAAAGGGAGGAGTCAGAGACGTTAATCCGCCAAACACAAAATTTCCGAAACAGGTATTATTTTCATTCGGTAAATTGCCAGGATTGTAATTATCCGTCAATGTCAAGGTAGAACCGAGAATCGGATTGGCGGCGGCATAAGCGATCCCCACATTGCGAGGAATCTGAGTTGAACCACTTCCACTGGCTTCCCACTCATTCACCGCAGCCAGCGCTGCTGCATCGAGGCAATTATTGACTTCAACCTGGGCCTGCCACAACGTGGCAATTTCCAGAACGACACAGAAAAAAGTCATAAACAAAGATCCCCAAATCACCAGCCAGAGAATGGCGATCCCGCGACGATTCTGATGAAGAGTATCTCTATTTGAATCAATTCGTTTCATAGGTCATGTGTCAGTCTAAGCAAAAAAAATCAAATGCACTTCAGCAGGCGGTCTCTGTCGGTTTAGAGTTCGTACGAAAACGTCGTAGATTCTTCAACGACATAATTTTGAATCGAAAAACCAAAGCTGGATAAAAAATCGGGAATATTTCCGTCCAAGGGGACACAGACTGTCGTACGAACCGACTCAGTCGTTACCGATCCTGCCACGACAGGCAGACTGGTAACAGGCGGAGTGCAGTCACAATTAGGTGCTGCCACAACAGGATCGTTAATCGTTGTCGGCACACTGACATTATGTTCCAAAATAACCCGGCAACTTCCCAGTGGCAATCCTCCCGTATTCAACACTCGGTCTACACTGGTTTTCAATGGGCCTGTATTCAAAGCGTTGATCGAGCCCCCTGGTGTTTCAGAAGCAATCTTGGCGGCATAACGACTGGCATACGCGGTCTGCTCGATCGCCACGTAGATGAGTGATATTTCAACGATCGCCAGCATGATGATCAGGAACGCAGGCGTTGCCAGAATCAATTCCAGCACAACAACCCCCGATCGTGGTGCGTTTCGTTTCGCAGTTGGTTGCCTGTTTCTCTGCACAGTCTGGTACCACTCTCTGTCTTCAGGTCAAATATCCGACGATTTATCGTAATCTATTCACTATAGTATTAGTTTGGCAAGCAATTTGCGTTCCCTACTCAAGTCACACCTGACATCTCTACGGATTCAACAGAGAATACAG
>NZ_CALFPF010000543.1 GCF_937919775.1 uncultured Gimesia sp. | reverse complement strand
GATACTGCTTTACATTCACATTCCTCGACAGGCAGGATGGCTCATGCAAAGCCCGTTCAAGATTCATTGTAAAATATTACACATTTTGTCCGGTTTAATGCCTTAGCATTGGCTGCACCACTGGTCGCGCAAAAATTAGAGACACCGCAGCGCGAACAGATCGGCATGGTCCTCGGCAAAACGGTCTATCGCGATCAGCTTGAGGCTGAATCCACTGATAAACTCACTCATGCACTTCAGTATCATTTCTATACTGCACTAGCGGAAGCTTATCTTGAGAAACACCGAATCCGGCTTGAACCAACCCAGCAGGAATTTCATGTGTTTGCAGAAGACGAACCCGACTTGAAAAAATTTAGTGTCACCCAGATCGCTTTGATGCAAGCGAAATTGCGTCAGTTGGAGCGCAGCCTGAAAACGCCTGGTCTCTCCGATCAACAACGCCAGAAACTTGAGAAAGTACGCAACACACTGGAGGATCAGCAGCAATTGAATCTCGCCTCGTTTGTATATGATCTGCTGATACTCTGGAAAATGGAGTTGGAAATTTACCATCGTTATGGCGGTGGCCGAGTCCGATCTCTCATGATCGGTTTTGAAGCCCTTGATGCCAACTATCGCTGGCTAAAAGCGGAAGAGAAAAAAGGCCGTTTCAAAATCTCAGATCCGAAATTGCTCACCTTATTCTACGCTTACTGGACCGACACCTTCAGCTACGGATTTCTCATGCAGGATCAGGAAGAAATCCGCCGGGATTTCCTCGAACCGATCTGGTTGCGCCAGGCTCGTTCAGAAACGCCGGTCGCGGCTAAAAAGCCCTGACCGCTTACTCAGCTGGTTTGTCCATGCCTTCCACACCGATACACACCAACTCTTCCTTACGTTTCCCGCCTGACTCTTTTCCCACTCTGAGAAACAGTCGGCCATCGACGACAGCCGGGCTCGAGTAGCAGTCGTCGCCCAGTTTGTTGTTGCTCACTTCAGTATAACCGTCCGGATTCGCTTCAAACACGAACGTTTCGCCCGCTGAATTCGTGACATAGAGCAACCGATTACAGAGAATCGGCGAGGCACTGAAAGAACCGCGCAAACGATTTTTCCAGAGTTCCTTGCCGGTCTCGGTTGACCAGCAGTAGGCGATGCCATCGTCCGTGATCCCGTAAAGCTGTTCTCCATCCACCAGCAGCGACGGCTCATAGACCTTGGTGTTGTCAGACCAGAGCAACTTGCCTTCGGCTGACAGGCAGACTGTCTCCCGCTTCGGATATCCGCCACTGGCAAAAATCTGGTTGTCGTTTGTCACGATCGTGCCGCAAGTCGCTTCTGCCAGACAGGGAGTGCTCCAGATTTCCTTCCCCGTCGCCGGATCGTAACTGGTGATCTGATCGCAACCGCTGATCAGCAACTGATCGCGGCCACCGACATGTGCCACCACCGGGCTGGAATAGGTGCTGATCGCAGGCCGCGAAACACGCCAGGCGATTTCTCCCGTTTTGCGGTCCAGAGCAGCAAGATAGCCACCCCCCTGATTATCCGCCGCGATGATCACAAACGATTTATAGAGCAGAGGGGAAGGGGCGTAACCAAATTTCGAATTAAAGGATCCCACTTCCTGCTGCCAGAGTCGCTTGCCGTTCAGATCGAGGGCCGTCGCGGTGATCTTCCCGGAATTCAGAAAAACAGCATAAATGCGTTCGCCATCACAGTACACTGTGCCATTCGCATTGGTCCCTTTTTTATGCAGTTCTCCTGGAGAAGGGAAACCGCCTGTATGCACCACGGTTTCCCAGCGGATCGTTCCATCGGCACGATCGAAGGCCATGACCATCTGCTCCTGATTCACGTCATCGGCGGTGGCCAGCAAAACCAGATCTTTTACGACCACAGGCGAACTATGTCCCCGCCCGGGGATGAACGTCCGCCAGATCACGTTCTTTGTTTCATTCCACTCGATCGGCAGGCTCTGATCGGGTGCGTGGCCGTTCCGCTCTGGCCCGCGCCAGCCTGGCCAGACCGAGGAAAGATTGGGAAGCTCAGAGTCACTTAATGAGACGCCGCTGGCTTGTACCGAAATCTCTTCCACGGGAGTCGTTTTCGTACAACCGGCAAACAACAGAATTCCGATCAGAAACAATCGATTAGAAAATGAGACCATCCGGTTCACTCCTCCTTGAAGCTGTTTTTTGAAGTTTGATGGCGGGACATTTTTTCATTGACTGGGTTCGCACTCATTCTGCGCAAAAGGCAGAATGAGTGCCGTTTCAGAATACTTTTCCTGATCGATTATAATTTCTTCAGGAAGACATCACGAAACCGAATTTCGCCGCCGTGTGTCTGTAATTGAATCGGACCGGTCGCGTAGATCGGATCGTCTTTTTCGTAGTAGTTATCCATCTTCTGGTTGTCTACAACCAGTTTGCCATTCAAATAAACGGTGACTTTTTCACCTTTCATGATGATCCGAAGCTGGTTCCACTCACCAAACGGGTTGTCGGCATGGACGAGCGGGTATTTGCCTTCGCCTTTGTTGTTAAACAATCCCCCTGATCCCAGGTTGGCCTTGCGATCCCATTTGCCGCCTTCTTTGGTGGTATCCCAGATCTGTACCTGTGGCACGCCACGCAGGTAGATACCGCTGTCTGCTTTCGCCACGGTTTTATAATCGAGCAGCAATTCGAAATCGCCATAATCTTCGGCTGTGGTCAGGTAAACGCCATGGCCGTCATTCACCAGTTCTCCCTCTTCCACAGACCAGTGTTTCAGAACGTCTTCCCAGTTCTTTTTCAGCAGTTCCTCGCGCTCCGCAGGAGGCATCTTCTTGACTGCCAGAGGACTTTTACCTTTGACGGTGTGATAGTTCATCCCGATCCAGCCTGACAAGTCTTTCCCGTTAAACAGAGCGACAAACCCCTCAGGTGGCAAATTGTGCGCTTTTGCATCTTTTTTCTCACCCGCTGATAACACAGCCGGCCCCAGACATGAAAGTACCAATACTGCAAAGAAACTCTGCTTCAGACAAATCGGCGTATACATAAGTCATTCCTCTTGTTGTCAGTGTTGAGAATAATCGTACTTACCATAGGGCAAACTAGAACGCGTCCCATTTAACCAGAGTGTCACCCGGGCAATTGTACTCGGTCCGAATAGTCCTGGATGTGCTGCAAAAAACCTGGACGCAGGTTAGTTGTATCAATTACTGTAATTTTACGGCCTGTGAATTACAATATGAGAGCAAAAAGTAGTTTGAATTTCCTGATTTCCGGTCACCGGAGAATTAAACGGAACCCGTGCTGATTACACCGGATACATTCATACCGAATCGCCCGGCAAACCCTGAAAACTAATTAAAATGCCGCGGAGAGCAGAGCGGCTTTGATTGCAGGGAAACAGGCGTTGTCCAGATTCTTCAAATATGAAAGATTCCCGGTAGCAAGCAGGCTGCCCGCTACGTTTTAGAGTGAGTGCCCCTTCAATGAGCTGCACACGGCTATGGCGCAGTTTGTTTCACGGTAGCACCACTGAACCTTTCCCCTTGGCCTGAATTTTCAGCTACACTCCTGCTATGAGTGTCAGTCTGGAAAGAGAGGCCAACAACTTGCCGGCGTGACTTCAGAATCTCTTAAGGGTCAACATGAATTCTGAAAATCGAATCGAAAATTTTACTGCTGCAGATTCCGTTACGGAACGCATGCCGCTGGAATTATTAGCGAGCCGGTTTGTCGATGAGCATCGGCGGTGGATGAATCCCTCTGTGGAAGCTTATGCAGTCGCTTATCCGGAACATGCTGCAGAAATCCGCGAGAGTTTTCCCGTACTGATTGCCATGGAACAGTGGAAAGGCAACCAGGAATATACCAGTCTGCGGCGGAAGCTCCCCGATCCCTCCCGGATCAAACAACTGGGTGATTGCCGCATCATTCGCGAAATCAGCCGCAGCCGCACTTCAATTTTATATGAAGCGGTGCAGGGGAAACTGAATCGCCGTGTGTTTGTAAAATTGCTACCCTGGAAATCAGAAATGACACCACGCTGGCGGGAACGATTCGAGCGTGAAGCACGCCTGGTTTCACGTTTGCGACATCCGAATATCGTTTCATTTTATAACACGGGAGAAGATCAGGGGTTCTGTTATTCAGTCATGGAACTAGTCAAGGGGATCGGACTGGATCAGCTCATTCAATATCTTGCAGGTGAGAAGAAATCACATCCGCATGAAACCGAGGCACTAACAGAAGCAGTCGCACGCACTTTGCAGAAGAATCGCTGGCGTGCATTTGCGAGCATCGGGTTACAGGCAGCGCAAGCCTTGAAGTACGCGCACAGCCGCGAAACATTTCACAACGATCTGAAACCGGAAAATATAATGATCGATGGTGAAGGGCATACCTGGGTCAACAATTTCAGTCTGGCGCAAGTTGCAGAAGGGGCATTAAAACAGCAAGCAGCAAAAACATTATGCTACCAGGCTCCAGAGCGATTTGAGGGGGAGAATCATGCGCAAAGTGACGTTTATTCCCTGGGAATGGTGATGTATGAATTGGCGACACTGATACCTGCGTTCCATTCTCAAAGTTCGATCGAGCTTGTTAATCAGATTAAAAATCAGGAACCGCAGAGACCGCGCGAGCGGAATGCATCAATCCCCGCTGATTTCGAAACGATCATTTTGAACTGCATCGCAAAATCGGAACAACAACGGTATCGATCAGCCGAAGCACTCAGCGGGGATCTTGTGCGATTTATCAATGGCAAGCATGTAAAAAGCCGCAACAAAAATCGCGGTACCTTCAAAGGACACTGGTTTGCATTCTGGAAACGACAAGCTCGAGTTCTCTGAAGGCCAGCAAAACGGTTCGTTTCACCGGCGCGGCGGGGGGCGTCTGCCTCGAGGGAGCTCAGGTCTGTCGTCTCTATCGTCCCGTGGACGGTGCCCGTCGTGGAGTGGACGTCGTCTTTCATCAAAACGGCGGCGCATGCCATCTGGGTACAGTTCCCTGAATGCAGCCTCGTATTGATCAAATTTCTCCCACATCAGCCAGCTTCCCACATCATCCTGTGTTTTCTGGTAAACTTTGGCAAGTTCCTCGGTGGCGTTGAGCAGCTCTGCATAGAGGCCAGCCGACTGAGAATCGGATTTCAAGTCTGCTTCCAGACTTTGAATGGCACTTTCCAGGAGACCAATTGCTTCTGTATCACTGCCTTTCCTGATTAGAATCCTCGCCAGGCCGATTTTAAACTTTGTCAGCCACTTTTTGTGCTCAGGTGACTCGGGAAATTGCAGCGTCAGTTCTTCTTGTAACCTGAGTGCGGTTCTTAATGAAAGCTCAGCAGCATCGTGACGATGACGTATCTCATGCGGCGGAGCATTGCCGTCTGAAACGGTATCCAGCGCATGAGCCAGCTTATTATGCGCGTGTATCAGAGAGATCTTGTATTCCGGAATGGTGGGATAATCGGAAACCAGGCGGCTGGCATGCTGAATTGCTTTCTGCAGGCGTTCAGTCAAAGACTCATCCATATCTTGCGGCATTGCATCACTGATATCGATTCGCTCATACGATTTTACGACTGCCTGTCGATAGTCGGCAACATGCGGGTGTTCTTCTACCAGACTTTCCAGAATGTTCAGCACACGTTCCTGTTTGCTGTTATCCTCCGGTGATTGCGGGAAATGATCCGAAACCTGTTCCTGCAGACAGAGTGCCAGTAAGTAGCGGGATTCGGGTTCCGGATGCGCGATATTAACCAATGGCTCAAGTAAGTCGATGGCCTGTTGTAATTGAACCTGATCTGCCCTTTGTTCGTCACCACCTGCAGGGAACCGAGGGGCGGGATCCGTTCTTCTGCTTCCCTTCACTTGACCGGGACGAAATTTACGCGACTTCAAATAATAGGAACGTGCCAGTTCAAATCGGATGGCAGGCTGCTCCGGATTTTTTGAGAGTTCCTCTTTCAGTAACTGCTCCGCTTTCTGATACGAATCGTTCGCCGCCGTGACTTGATTGAGATACCAGTCAATTCGTCCAATTTCATTGTAGAGTGTGGCAATCGTGAGAATATCTGATTTGCCGGGATTCTGCTGATACAGGCCGAGCGATTTCTGATACGCCTCTAATGCCGACTTGAAATCTCCCAGACGACGGTGAATATCACCGACCTTGTGCTGCGCATTGGCAGCCTTGATTTGAAATTCGCGCTGTGACCCGGTCGATTCTGCCAATTGCTCATAAAATTGCACCATGCCGGCCAGCAGATCGGCTGATTCCCGTGACAACACCGGCTCCGAATAGTCGGCGGTTGAATTCGTCTTGTCACTAGAGTGAGCGCGGCTCGGAACAAACCGGTCGAAAACGCGGTCGAGTGCTGCGGTCGCGAGTTGGGAAGAAGCTTCCGCCCGTTTTCGTTCCTGACGTTCCCTCTCAAAGCCAACCACCATCGTGATTCCCAGCAGCAGCAGCAAGCTGACCGCAAGCCCCGATAAGCTTGCAATAGCAGGATTTCTGCAACTCCAGCGCCAAAGACTTTCGATCAGCGTAACGCGTCGCGCCCGAATCGGACGGTTTTCTAGATAGCGATTCAGATCGTCCGCCAGATCACTGGCTTTCTGATAGCGATGTTTCGTATCCGGCGCGATGGCTTTGAGGACAATTGTTTCGAGATCGCGAGAGATTTCAGGATTGAGACGCCGCGGGGGAATAATCGAGCCTTGTGTAATCTGCTCAATCATCTCATGCCGACTCGTACGCACAATCGCAGAACGCCTGGTCAATAATTCATACAGTGTAATGCCCAGGCCATAAATATCACTC
>NZ_CALFPF010000542.1 GCF_937919775.1 uncultured Gimesia sp. | reverse complement strand
GGAGTGGAAGATCGCGTGACAATTCGCATCGGGACGCTCAGCAAAGCCGTCGGGACGATGGGGGGCTTTGTTGCCGGCTCACGTTCCTTGATCGACTGGTTATGGAACCGGGGGCGGACACAAATTTATTCGACCGCCCTGCCCCCTGCGATCTGTGCTGCCGCCTGCACGGCGCTCGAGATCATTCAGACGGAACCTGATCGACGGCGATTATTGCACACTCAGGCCGATTTCCTGCGGAATGAACTCCTGCACCGTGCGACTGTTTCGATCCCCCCTGCATCAGGGCCGATCATTCCGATCATTTTGAAAGATCCCGAGGTGACCATGACCATCGCGGCAGAGTTACAGGATGCCGGTTTCCTGGTGGGGGCCATTCGGCCTCCCACCGTTCCCGAGGGGACATCGCGGCTCAGAATCTCCGTGACGTGCGCCCATCAGCGGGACGATCTGGAACGGTTTTTAAAAGCATTGGATCGTTCACTCGCCAGGCATGGCGAATCGCGATAAGGTATGAAATTCGGATTTTTCAGAACTGGCGACAGTCAGGTCGTCTCAGAACAGCTTATCAGTCAGCAACATTATCGATTGAAGACCCCGGCATGAATTTTCGTGATCAGATTAAAAATGAATACCCTTTTCCCTCGCATTGGTTAAACATCGATGGTCATCGATACCACTATCTGGATGAAGGCCAGGGCCAGCCTCTGTTGATGGTGCATGGAAATCCGACCTGGAGTTTTGCCTGGCGGCGGCTGGTGAAGCAGCTGTCTGCGAAGTACCGCGTGATTGCCGTCGACCATATGGGGTGCGGGCTCTCCGATAAACCGCAGGAGTATTCTTACAAGCTGGAAACGCATATCAGTAACCTGAAAACCTTGATTCAGGAACTGGACCTGCAGGAGATCACGCTGTTTGCCCATGACTGGGGGGGCGCCATCGGCATGGGAGCCGCCGTGGATCTGACCGAGCGGTTTCAGCGGTTTGTGCTGATGAATACCGCCGCCTTCCGCTCGCAGGAAATTCCGTTCCGCATCGCGGTCTGCCGGATTCCGGTGCTGGGTGCCTGGGGCGTTCGGGGGCTGAATCTGTTTTCCGGAGCCGCGATCAGGATGGCGGTGGAAAAACATGACCGCATGACTGACGAAGTCAAAACCGGTTTCCTAGGGCCTTATAATTCCTGGCAGAACCGGGTCGCCGTCCATGAGTTTGTGAAAGACATTCCCCTACAACCTTCGCACCCCAGCTACTCGACGCTGATGCATGTCGAAGAAGGACTGCAGCAGTTTCAAAACTATCCGATGCTGCTCATCTGGGGTGAGCGGGACTGGTGTTTTACCACGAACTTTCTGGACGAATTCGAACGACGGTTTCCCCATGCGGAAACACTGCGGATTCCGGATGCGGGACATTACGTGTTTGAAGATGCACACGAAATCATGTTGCCCCGCATCGAACTGTTTCTTCAGCAGCACGCGCCAACATCCGGTTGATGCGTGCCCGGTTGAAGAACAACGATCAGAAGTCACCAAATTCGGGATTGATTAAGTGTTCGGTATTGCCGAGATGTGAAACTTTCTCGATTTTCTTGCGCGGCTTTTGCGGTTTATAGGCCTCGAAATTATCCACGCGAAATTCGGCAATCATGTGATTGATCCGGTTTTCGATGTTGGTCAGCTGCTCGCCTTCATCCGGAGCGACAAAGGTAAAGGCAGCTCCTTTCTGATCGGAGGACAACCGTCCGACACGCCCGATGCGATGCACATAATCGTCGCTGAATTCGGGGATATCAAAATTGATGATGTGCGAGATCCCGCTGACATCGATGCCGCGCCCCATCACATCCGTCGCAATCAGCAGGCGGATTTTACCTTCACGGAATTTTTTGAGGACACGATCCCGTTTGGTTTGTGGTAAATCGCCATGAATGGCTGCCACATCTTTGAGCTTTTTGGAAAAGATACGGTCCAGCTTGTCTGCGCCCCGTTTGGTGCGGGTAAATACGATCGTCTGTTTGGGCCGTTCCTGAAATAAAAGCTGTGTGAGCAGTTTGATTTTGCGATTGGGATCAACGGTGATGTAATACTGATCGATGGCATCCACACTGACCTTGTTGTCAGAGAGATCGATCATCACGGGGTTCTGCATGTAGCGTTGTGCCAGACGTTCCACGGGAGGCGGCAGCGTTGCGGAAAGCAGCAGTGTCTGTCGTTCTGTCGGGCACTTGCGCAGGATCTTTTCAATATCGGGGCGAAACCCGATATCCAGCATGCGGTCCGCTTCATCCAGTACAATATACTTCAAAGTATTCAGTTTCAGGTTACCACGATTGATGTGGTCAATCACACGGCCGGGAGTCCCGACTGCGATTTGTGCCCCTTTTTTCAATTGATTTTCCTGAGGGCGAACCGGCTTGCCTCCAACCAGCACGGCGAGATTTAGCGTCTTGTCGGGGCAAAGCTTGCGAATCTCTTCAGCGACCTGTTCACTTAGTTCCCGCGTCGGGGCCAGAATCAGAGCCTGGGCTCCCGGTCGCCGGAGATCAATCTGCTGCAGGATCGGTAATGAAAATGCGGCTGTTTTGCCCGTTCCGGTTCTGGCCTGGCCGATACAGTCCTGCCCTGTGACGGCGATCGGGATCAGCTCCACCTGGATGGGGCTGGGGGTGACATAGCCTACCTCGCTGAGGTGTTTGATCAGATGGTCATCCAGTCCTAATTCTGCAAAACTGGTATGAGGTATTTTTTTTGCTGTCTTTGTTTTCTTTTTCTCAGTCATTTCCTATTCATTCCTGCTGTGGCAGGAGAAAACTCGCTCTCTGATGAGGCATCCCGGACTGGATGACTATTCGGGTTCATTTTTGCTGTCATTGTCAACGCTGGTTTGTTTTGCATTGTCAATAGTTGCTTGATCCCGAACTGAAATTCCAATCAGACGCTTGATGTCATTACTGTCAATGGCCTCTTGTTCTACGAGTGCTTTTGCCAGCAGGTCAAGTTTCTCCCTGTTTTCTGTTAATATTTCTTCTGCCAGTTGCGCGGCGGCATTTAAGAACCGCTGCATTTCCTGGTCAATGACATGGGCTGTTTCTTCGCTGCATTCGCCCTGCGATTTCATCTCTTTTCCGAGGAACGGATTTTCATCGGAGTGGCGAAATGCCACTGGTCCGATCACATCACTCATGCCCCACTGACCCACCATTTTGCGTGTGATCTGGGTGGCGCGTTTGATGTCATCCGCTGCCCCTGCTGTATGTTCGCCGAAGACAATTCCTTCCGCAGCGCGGCCCCCCAGCATGAACGCCAACTGCTGGTGAAGTTGCTTCTCTCCGATACTATAACGCTCTTCGTCGGGAAGAAGCTGGGTCACACCCAACGCTCTGCCACGAGGAATCACGGTCACTTTGTGAACAGGATCAATTTCCGGCAGTAACCAGGCCAGCAGAGCATGGCCGGCTTCGTGATAGGCGGTCATTTCCCGTTCTTTTTCGCTGAGAATTTCTTCTCGTGGTGGTCCCATTAAAACACGATCTCGTGCGTTTTCAAAATCATCATTGTCAACTTGATCTTTATTTAACCGCGTTGCTGACAAAGCTGCCTCATTCACCAGATTTTTCAGATCTGCACCTGAAAATCCGATTGTGCCTGCTGCAATTTTACTCAGATCGACATCCTCGGCGAGAGGAATTTTCCTCGAATGGACTTTTAGAATGGCTGCCCGGCCTTCTTTGGTCGGACGATCTACGGTGATGTGCCGGTCAAAGCGGCCCGGACGCAGCAATGCCGGGTCCAGTACATCCGGCCGGTTGGTGGCTGCGATGATGATGACGGCTTCATTCTGTTGGAATCCGTCCATCTCACTCAGCATCTGGTTTAATGTCTGTTCGCGTTCGTCGTGTCCGCCTCCCAGACCGGCGCCCCGAATCCGTCCGACGGCATCAATTTCGTCGACGAAGATGATACAGGGAGCGTTTTCCTTGGCGGTCCGAAACAGATCCCGCACCCGGCTTGCACCGACGCCGACAAACATCTGTATGAATTCAGAGCCGTTAATGGAATAAAAGGGAACCCCTGCTTCACCGGCCGTCGCGCGGGCCAGTAAGGTCTTACCGGTTCCCGGCGAGCCCATCAGCAATACGCCTTTCGGAATTTGCGCGCCCAGTCGCTGGAATTTTGCCGGTGTTTTCAGGAATTCGACAACCTCCTGTAATTCGGCTTTCGCCTGCTCCATCGCTGCGACATCGTCGAAGGTGGTCTGTTCTTCTGATGGTCGAAAGCGTTTTGCCGGGCTCTTGGTGAAATTTCCTAGCATGCCGGAACCCATCGGGTCCGAGGAGCGTTTCAGCATGAACCAGAAGAAACCAATAATCAGGATCGGGCCAATTAACCAGGGGATGATATAGGTACCAATTCCAACATTGGTACTTTCGGCTTTGAAGCTTACTTTCTGTTTGATGAGTTCCGGAACAAGATCCCGATCTTCTACCGGGTGTGAAGGCAGAACGGTGTTGAACTCCTCTGCCAGTTTTTCCTCCTTTTTTTCCTTGTCGGGATTTTCGGGACGAATCTTCCACTTGCCGGTCAGGATGTCGCCGTGGAAATCGACTGTTTCCACGTTACCACGCTGGAGCTCGGTAATAAAAAAACTGTAATCAACCTTCGAGCCGGTATTTTCCGGCGAGGTTTTCATCATGATCAGACTGCCAACGACCAGAATCAGCAGGATAATGAGCCAGGGGCCCGTTGAGGGAACGCCCTGATTTTCTTTGCCTGATAGCTTTTGAGGAGCTTTGCCTTTGGGAGGATTGTCTTGAGGGTTCTCCGAAGGAGAGGCCATATGATATTCCGTTCGTTTGCTGAGATCTTTATTTACCAGTTGCTGATGACTGCATTAATCATGATGTGGCATTCACTTCGCATCTGTCTCCGGTCGGAAAATGTGAAAATCAGACTACAGGGGACAGATGTTTATTTTGCGTTTCAGTAACATGTTGCTGATTCTAAGAGAAAATCTGTCCTTCAGGCAATGCTGAGGGGCCTGTTTTTAGAAAGGATCAGATAAGCAGTCAGCAAAATAAGTGCTTCCCGCAGGCGGTGTTATTGCATCGTTTCAGGATTTTACCACTAATCTTTCAATCCATAACGCACAATACACCACAGCGCCTTAACGCCGTCCCGCCAGCCGATTTTCTTACCCTGATCGTAAGTGCGACCGTCATAGCTGATCGACATTTCAAAGATGCGGCACTGACGACGGGCCACTTTTGCTGTGAGTTCCGGTTCAATACCGAAACGATTCTGACAGAGTCCGGGGGCGATTTCCTTGATCACTTCTTTTTTGAAGAGCTTGTAGCAGGTTTCCATATCGGTCAGATTGAGGTTGGTGAAGCAGTTTGAGAGCGTGGTCAGAAACTTATTCCCCAGATAATGCCAGTAGTAGAGCACGCGGTGCGGTTGATCACCGAGGAAACGGCTGCCATAAACGACGTCGGCTTTGCCTTCGATGATGGGCTGCAGCAGACGCGGGTATTCAGAAGGATCGTATTCGAGGTCTGCATCCTGAATCAGCATCACATCGCCTTGAGCTTCCAGAAATCCCGTCCGCACGGCAGCCCCTTTTCCCTGATTCACTTCATGAAAAATGACCCGGATTTGATTTCGAGCGTCTTCATCAGACCGGGACTGTTCTTCCAGCCGCTTCAAAATCTCGCGGGTGCCGTCGGTACTGCCATCATCGACAAGGACCAGCTCTTTACGAATGGGAACGGCTTTGACCTGATCGATAAGATTCTCGACGGTCTTACTCTCGTTGAAGATCGGGATGATGACGGAAAGTAGAAAGTCTCCTGGAATTGGATAAAATCCGAGTTGCCGGCAGCCGGCTTCTCCCAGAGAGGCTTTCAGAGAGTCATACCATTCGTTCGTGTAGGGGTAGCCGTGTTCATCCGCTTGAGGAACTGGTGTCATTGAGTAGAAATCCATGATTAACTTTGATACAGAGTGATTAAGGTTTTGATAGGTTCTCTTCTGTATTATAAGTCGTAAATTCTATCTGCAAGAGGAGTTTTTGATTCGTTTTTGCTTTCGATGCTGGTCAGGTTAAACTAATCGGTTTACATTATCCAGATTGTCAGAATGATATTTCCTTTTGTTTCACTCCTGCCAGATATTCCAAATATACTGATATCATAGAATTGAGGCGCAGCTATGAACCCAGCACAAATTCTGCTCACTGATGTAGACTCGCAAACCTGGATTGAAGAAATTCTGCTGAATGCAGAGAGCCATCCCGGGTTTTCAGAGAAAACAGACTGGTCGATTCATAAAAAACAACTGCACGGCGGGCTTTCGGAAGGCGTCGATCTGATCGAAGTCAATAACGGTGCCTTGCAGCTTTCGCTTCTGCCCACGCGGGGCATGGGGGTCTGGAAAGGTGATTTTCAGGGTATTCCGCTGGAATGGAAGTCCCCGGTGAAATCGCCCGTCAATCCTGCGTTTGTCAATCTTTCCGAGCGGGGAGGGCTGGGATGGCTCAGCGGCTTTAACGAGCTGATTTGTCGCTGTGGCCTGATTTCCAATGGCCCGCCAGGCACAGACCCTGCCGGCAACCCGCTCGAATCCGAACTGACTCTGCACGGACGCATTGCGAATACTCCTGCGCATTATGTGAGTCTCGAACTTGACCCCGCCGCGGGGGGCTGGATAAAAATTACCGGCAGGATGGAAGAAGGGATGTTGTTTGGCAGTCACCTTCTGCTGGAATCGACTTTGGAAACCCGCCTGGGCTCCCCTGAATTCCTGATTCGCGACCGTGTTACCAATCTGGGCCCGGAGCCTGCGGAGTCCGAATTGCTGTATCATATCAATATTGGTGCCCCTTTTCTGGAAGCCGGTTCCCGGTTTGCCATGCCGTTCGAGGAGATGGCGCCTCGCGATTCCCGTGCTGCAGAAGGACTTAAGGATTTTGATACTTATCTGGGGCCAACGCCCGGCTATGCTGAGCAGGCGTACTTTTTTCACCCGATCTGTGATGAAAACGGGGAGTCACCTGCCCTGCTTTTTGATAAAATGGGGCACAAGGGGTTTTTGGTGAGTTTTAAAAAGGCGGCTCTCCCCTGTTTCACATTGTGGAAAAATACGCTGCCTGAGTCGGGTGGATATGTGACTGGACTGGAGCCGGGCATCAATTTTCCGAATTTCAAGGCGGTCGAGCGGGAGCAAAGCCGCGTGCGAGAACTCCGTTCCGGAGCAAGCTACGAGACCGAATTTCGCATATCCATTTTGAATAATTCGGATTCAGTTGATGAGGTAAGGCAGAAAATCACGAAGTTAAGTGAAAAGCGCCAGTCTGTCATCCATGATCAACCCCATGCCCGGTTTTCGTAATTTTGATTCCAGCCCTCCTATTCGATTTCCGTCAGGATTCAGAATCAGAGCCAAAATAGACGAAAAAATAGAAGAAATCGCTGATTTCATGACTTTCAGGCGTCTATATGGCTGGAATTAAATCAATTGCTTCTGATATATTTGCTGCACTGATCTCCTTTGTGATTAGATCAACGCGTTGGGTGTTGGCCGCGAAGTGAGACATTTGGTTTTGGAGAAGTTGCTATTCACTGGAATGTTGCGGGAGGTTTGCTGATCTCTTCGCATTTTTTGATTGACAGTTAGATCGCGTTTTAAAACATATCGGCCTGGTCCTTTGAAGTCTGACTCTGCGAGAGCGACTCTTTGAGAACGGCCGATGAAGAGGCGTCCCTGTGACGCTGGAACGGATGAGCCATAGCGAGCTGTATCCCGGTTCCACTAACTTCACGAGAGATTCTCGTCAGAATACAACTTTGAAATTTTAAGCGTATTTGGACTTTTTCTAGTATGGTTGATCGTAATTTAATTCGAGAGTTTAACATTTCTGACGAAGACCTTGATGCTGCGTTTGCAGAGGTCATGCCGGAAACAGATGAGAATGGTGAAGAAACAGATTGGGTGCTGGACGATGTCTATGCTTCCGTCTCCTGTGCCTATGACGTAAATCAGATCATTGATGGTGTCATTCTAAGCATTGAAGGTGAAGAAGTCCTTGTCGACATCGGGTTCAAGAGTGAAGGTATCGTCCATATTGACGAGTGGTCAGAAGACGAAGAACCTCCCAAGCCCGGCGATCAGGTTCAGGTTCTGCTTGAGGAAGTAGAAGACGAATTCGGATTGACAATGCTTTCCAAACGGAAAGCAGATCGAATCCGCGAATGGGAAAAAGTCATTGCCACACATGCCGAAGGCGATGTGGTTTCCGGAACAGTCGTCCGTAAAATCAAAGGCGGCCTGCTCATCAATATTGGCGTCAACGTCTTCCTGCCAGCTAGCCAGGTCGATATTCGTCGTCCCTCTGATATTGCCAACTACATTGGCCGTACGATTGAGTGCGTCATTCTTAAGATTGACGAAGCACGCAGAAACATTGTTGTTTCGCGTCGTAAACTCATCGAAGAAAAACGTGAAAAACTCAAACAGGATCTGCTCAACAAGATTGAAGAAAGCCAGATTGTCAAAGGTATTGTCAAAAATATTGCCGACTTTGGTGCCTTCGTTGATCTGGGCGGCATTGACGGCTTGTTGCACATTACCGATATGAGCTGGGGACGCATCAATCATCCCACTGAAATCGTCAAGATTGACGACGAGATCGAAGTGATGATCCTGAGTGTCGATCGCGACAAAGAAAAGATTGCCCTGGGCCTCAAGCAGAAATCCCCGAGCCCCTGGGAACTGGTCGAATCCAAATATCCTGTTGGTACAAAAGTCATCGGACACGTCGTCAACGTCATGTCCTACGGTGCGTTTGTTAAACTGGAAGACGGAATTGAAGGTCTGGTTCACATCAGTGAAATGTCCTGGACCAAACGCATCAATCACCCCAGCGAACTCGTCAATATTGGCGATCAGGTCGAAGTGGTGGTTCTGGGCGTCAATAAGGACAAGCAGGAAATCTCTCTCGGTATGAAGCAGACTCAGTCCAATCCATGGGACGAAGTCACCAAGAAATACCCGGAAGGTGCCAAGGTCAAAGGAACTGTCCGCAATCTGACCAACTACGGAGCGTTTATCGAACTCGAAGAAGGTGTCGACGGATTGCTGCACGTCAGCGATATGTCCTGGACACGTAAGATTTCTCATGCCAGTGAAGTCATGAAGAAAGGCGACGAAATCGAGTGTCTCGTGATTTCCGTAGATGAAGAGCGAAAGCGAATTGCTCTGGGCCTGAAGCAACTGGCTTCTGATCCCTGGGAAACCGATATTCCTCAAAAGTATCAACCAGGTGCCATCGTGCAGGGAGTTGTTACCAAGATTACGAATTTTGGTGTCTTCGTAGAGCTGGAAGAAGAACTGGAAGGTCTGTTGCACATTTCGGAACTGGCCGACCATAAAGTCGAAAATCCGGAAGACATCGTTAAAGTTGGTGAAACGCTGGATGTAAAAATTCTGCGTGTCGATACCGATGATCGTAAGATCGGCTTGAGCCGCAAGCTCGAAGAGCCTGTCGAAGTCGAATCTGATTCTGCGGCAGGCGGGGAAGCAGTTACTGCTGCCGCGCCGCGTAAGGAACTGATGGGCGGAACTGGTGGAGATGCTCCCCTGTTTTCAATGCCTACTGAAGCTCCCGCTGAAGAAGCAGCAGCAGTTGAAGAAGCTGCAGAAGAAAAAACGGAATAGAGCACTTTTCATCACCAGTTGATTGAAAAGTTGAATTGAGATAAAAGCGGTGGTCTTCCGGGACCACCGCTTTTTTTTGACTCTGATTTCTGGTGAGACACATCGCGAAGTCACGATTTCCAGAGTGGCTGGTCTCCCGGCCTCAACAGAGCGCGTCAGAACGGACATCATTCGCGTCTGCGACGTAGATCAATCACTTTTTATGCAATGCCGGTGACCTGATTTTGTGCGAAACTATAGTCATAGCGGCATTTTAGCAGTCCAAATCTACCTGTCCCCTACAATCGTTACAGGTTCCGTAGATTCCTCTTTTGCTGCCCTGCTTTTCCATACCGCATTCAGGAACCGGCATTTGATTGCCGATAAGTAATCATACAGGGTGCGGGTTCCATTGACCTGCGTTCTGTATTGAAATCATCGTGTCGAGAGGAAACGAGTTCCCGCGAACGGTTGCAAATCTAATGGTAAGCCAAGGAACCAGTTCGGCTTTTCCATTTGCCAACAACAATAGATAACAGGTTTTCCATGCAGAAAACTGCTCGACGGCGTTCCTCTTTAGCCGTACAGAATCCGTTAGAAACATACCTTAAAGAAATCAACGAAACCGCCCTGCTCTCTGCAGAAGAAGAGCGAGAGCTTTCGAACCGTATTGAAAACGGTGACAAAGAAGCCCGCGATCGGATGGTGCGTGCGAATCTGCGGCTCGTTGTGAATATCGCCCGTGCCTATTCAGGTAAAGGTCTGCCGCTTCAGGATTTGATTGAAGAAGGTAATCTTGGCCTGCTCAGGGCTGTTGAAGGCTTTGATCCCGATATGGGAACCCGCTTCAGCACTTACGCCAGCTACTGGATTAAACAATCCATCAAACGGGCACTGGTGAATTCCGCGAAAACAATTCGTATCCCGGCGTATATGGTTGAGTTGCTCACAAAATGGCGACGTGCGACTGCGCAACTTCAGGATACACTGGATCGGACTCCGACCACGGAAGAAGTGGCAAAAGAACTGGATCTACCTCCGAAGAAATTGAAAATTGTGAAGAAAGCAATTCAGCTTTACAACTCTTCACCACAATCAGAGCAACACGAAGCCGGCTGGTCGCTGGGAGAGATGATTCCCGATGACCGTGTCAAAGATCCCGATGATGAGCTGGTCGAGAATGACAACCTCAAACACGTCTTTCGTCTGCTGAAGGAAATTCCGGAACGCGAAGCCAACATTCTGCGGATGCGTTTTGGATTGGATGGCGAAGAACCGAAAACGCTGAAAGAAATCGGCCAGGAATTAGGGCTGACGCGGGAACGTGTACGTCAGATCGAGAGTGAAGCACTCAAGAAACTGGCCAAGGAAATTACCGGCGAGTAATTCAAACACGCCTGAGCAAAACGAATCAGCAAAGAGACCGGTTATCTGCCGGTCTTTTTTGCATTGGCAGGCACCACCTGCGGATCATAGATGACGTGTTTTTTGTTTTGATCGATATGGCGATAGACGCGAGACAGTTGAATCATGAATGGTTCCAGCTTCTGATAGTATTCATCCGGGCTGGAGAACGTTTCTTTGAGTTGCTTCAATTCCAGAATTTTGATTTCCAGTTCATCGCGTTTCTGTTTTTGTTCACCGGAAAGCAACTCGATCGGCTGGGTGGTAAACAAAATGAATTGATGCGCCCGATGGCCATCGGGTAACGCTGTCGCGACGGCATGCGGTTCAGGAATCCGGTTCAGGCCGTCAAATTGATCGCCGCGGGTCCCGCTTTGATCGGCGTTATCGTCCAGTTGCGCATGTTCGGTTGCCAGTTCCCCTTTTTGCTGATAATAGGCGCTGGTTGCCCGGCAGGCTGCCAGATAGGCTTCCAGTAAAGAGATCTGACCATCGTGATCCAGGTCAGCCTGCGGTTGTGAGCCGGCTTGTGAAAGAAAATCACCGAAGCGGGAGAAATAGAATTCGTGCCCGTTTTTAGTGGCTGTGATGACCACACGTTTGTCTGCGGATAGTGCTTCCAGAAACGGCCCACTGGCAGAAAAACAGTTGATGATTGCCAGCGGATGCTGGATCGTATCACAGGACAGGCTCAACTGGTCGGCGGTGAGATCAGGGCCGCGCAGGTTGAAGCGGGCGGTTTTTCCGTCGAATGTGCCATGTCCGATTAATATCAACCATGTGGCTGAGATGTTGTCTGTTTTGCGCTGCAGTTCTCGGGCGATTATTTCCTGGTCAGAATGGCGGGCATCGACGCTTTCACCAATCACCGTCAATTCGGCTTGTTTATGCGCGGCGATTTGTTTCCAGCGCTCAACCCAGGCGGCAAACTGTGGCTCATATTGTTCCTGGCCGGCTGCCCCGATTACAAGCACGAAACGTTCGGTTTTCCCACTGTGAGCGGTTGACTGGGCTGCGACGTGTTGCGGAGCAGTCAGCAGCAACGTGCTGATGATTCCCCATAATAATCTGTGAAGACATCGGTTTCGCATCAGGGTAGTCCTTTCCATCGTCTGAGAGACCATTCACTAAACAGGCAGCCCAGGACGAGCACCAGGACCCAGGGGTGATGCCAGAGCGGTGTGACCAGTTCTTCGGTCACCGGTATGTGACGCTGATCCAGCGAATTGACGAACTGTTGCAGTTTCGCAGCAGGGATCACTTCCCCCTTTGATATCGTAGCGAGTTGTTGCAGAAGTGCGAGATTAGGCTGGATCGACCGAAACTCGAGACTGTCGGGATCATGCACCCAGCCACCGTGAATGGTTTTTGTTTTGGAATCGGGGGCGTTGACTGTCGCTGATACGGCATAACCGCCAGGTTGAGGGGGTAGATAAACGGTTTGATAGACGCCGGGCTGGTCGACTACCGGATCGGCGCTCAGTTTGATCGGTTTTTGCAGAGGCGCTGTGATTTCCAGTTCGACCTGATAATCGCTCCGTTTCTGGAATTCGGGATCGCGGACGAGGACTTTGATTCGGGTCCCTTCGTTTGTTTGTGGATTCTCTTCTACCAGCAGCTCGATCGGTTCCAGAACATCGGTAGTCATCCACCGCAATAACTGTCGCCAGGATTTATTGAGTTGGGGGGACGGGGAATCCTCTTTTAACCGCCAGCGCCAGAGGTCGCCGATCATGACGGCCGCCACACGTCCCAGGCCATAACGTTGTGTGGCAATCGCCGGGTAGGTCATTTTCTGTGAAGTGTTCAACTCCGCAGCCAGCGTGGCACCGAGTTTCGGAGTGTCGACGCGGTTGATCGTTTTGAACGTCGGCATTTCAGCCAGACGTTTGTGTTCTTCCGGTTCGTTTTTGTGATGTCTCATCCAGGGTTGCAGCCAGCCGTCGCGGGTCAGCGAAAACTGGTAGTTATGTTCGACGTCCGTTGAAACCTGCTGCGAGAAATAGACCGGAAGCAGGCGACTGAGGTCAGTTTTGTCATATCCGCCTTTCTGAAACGATTCCTGGCCGCCCAGCATCACCAGCCCACCCCCGCGCTCCGAGACAAAACGGGTGATCAGTTCCAGTTGATCATGGGTAAAGAAGGCGGCCTCCAGATCGTCGATGATGAGCGTTTCATATTGAAAGAGTTCTGCTTCCGTTTTAGGAAAGCCGTCTTTTAATTCATCGGGAGACTGTGTATTGATCCGCACGAATACGGGTTGGTCATATCGTTCGAGATCCGTTTCGTTTTCCTGATCAAAGCCCCGGAATAACGCATTGCCTTCTTCCCCGTCCCGACTGCGGAAATCGAATTTGGTCTCTTTTTTCGCAATGCGGATCAGACCGACGAGGTGGATGAACTCGTCTTCTTCGATCGCGCGGCGGAGAAATTTGAATTCCCAGTTCGGGCGACCGGAGACATACAGCACGCGATGCGCGGTACGTCCTCGATCGATTTTCAACGTACGCTGATTATTGGCCAGCGTTGCTTCGTTTTTCTCTTCTGAGACCAGCGTGGTTTTTATCTGATAAAAGGCGATTCCGGTCGCTTCAGGCCGCACCTGAAATCGAATCTGGAACTGCTGATCAGGCTGAGTGATTTCGCGGGTGACGGTTTCCACAATCTTGCCGGTTTCATTCAGCAGTTGTGCTTTGAGCTGTTTCTGCTGGCATTGAGTGGCAGAGAGATCGGCGAGAATGCGAATCGGAGCATCTTCAAACGGGGAATAACTGACAGAGGTTTTAATAATGGCCAGATCAGTCACCGGTGCGGCACTGCCGATCAGAACCGGGTACAGCGGCACGGAGGTTTCCAGACGGCTGATTTCTTCCGCGGAGATGCCGTCCGTCATCAATAGCATGCCCGCCAACGGCAGTTTTTGATAGCGCTGGTTCAATTCGTTGAGACTGGAAACAAGATTTGATTTCGAACCCTGAAATGTCAGGTGTTGCAGTTCTGTTTGCGCATGCGCGTGTGCGTCGACCGAATAGCTTCGAACGGAAAAGTTTTGCTCCAGGTCGATCAGCCATTGGGGATGTTTGTGATCTGCGGTCAGCTCTGACGCAGCGAGCAGTTGGTTGATCTGTTGCAGGCGCGGTTTGCCGGTTTTTGAATCTTTGATTTCCAGACTGCGGCTGTCATCCACGACGATCGCGAACAGATTTGTGCCAGGATGCACGTGCACGCCACTCCAGAGCGGCTCGGTCAATGCAATCGAGAGGATCGCGATGCCGCAGACCTTCAGGAACATGGCGACTCCCGTCAAGGAACGTTTCAGAGCGAGTGACCGATAGGCATAGATTACCAGCGCCAGCCCGACGAAGACCGTCGCGATCATGCTGGTGGTCCAGTCAGGCGCACCGAACTGTAATTGGGCCAGGCAATTCATTTTCCACTCCCTAGTTCTTCATAGTAGCGACGGACCAGATCAGAGTATTTTTCCGGAACCGGATCGCGGTCGACCGGCGCCAACGATGTTTGCGCGCCTCGTTTGCTGATTTCGTCAGACAGGATTTTTTGAAGTTCAGCCAGCGGTTCCAGGATTTGTGCATCGACCAGGTCTCCTTCTGGTACTTTGGAATGACGTTTGAACTCGGCACGCATGCTCTGCGCACGTTCACGAATCTGAGCGACTTGACTGCGTAATTTCGGATCACCGACCATTTCTTCCACATCCCGCATGCGGTCAGACCACTCCCGGAATTGATTTCCGGTAATCGGTCCGGTTGACGGAGCGCCCGGGCCTCCCTGACCACCGCCGGGACCGCCTTGAGAATTTCCTGGTGAACCTTTTAACGATTTGGGGGATGAGGGCTGTCCCGATGGTTTCTCCGAACCTGGTTGATTGCCCGGCTGTGATCCTGATTGAGAACCCGGTTGAGAACCTGGTTGTGAGCCCTGCCCTTTTCCCGTTTGTCCGGACGCCAGTTGCACGGGAGATTTGCTTTCCCCCGACGGCAAACCCGATTTGCCTTGCTGGCCGGAGGGGGAGTCCGTCGATGGTTTTTGTCCGGGTGTTTTGGGATCGCCTGACTTTGATTCTTGCTGTGCGGGGGACGAAGGCTGGTTTTGTGACTGTGGATTACCGGCCAGTTTCTGTTCGGCTTTCATTTCAGAAGTGAGCGATTTGATTTCCTGTCGCGCCCGTTTGAGGGATTCCAGATCGTTGCCCAACACACTTTCGGCCGCCACTTGAACTCCCTGTTTCAAGGCTTCAATTCCCTGAGCAGCGCGTTGTTCGGCCTGTTGTGCACGAGCGGTGGCCCCTTCTTCCAGAAAGTTGGCGGCATTCTTGAGCGCGTCTTCCGGTCGATAAGGTCTCGTTTTTCGAATGGCGTCGTACAGGTGTTTGGAGAGCAGCGGCTCGGATTTTTCCGATTCCTGAACCACGTTTTTCATCTGTTCGACCAGATGCTTCAGGCGGTCTTCCTGCGCATGCAGTTTGTCGGCCAGTTCCTGCTGTCCTTTGTCTTTGCGCAACGAACGTCGCTGTTGTGGTTCTGTTGGCTGTTCCTGTTTGTTGAGCGCCTGGCTCAGTTCCTTCTGCTTCTGATCGAGCTGTTCTGCCTGCTGATTCAGCGAACGCATGGCGTCTGCGAACTGATTAGCGGTTTTTTTGCGGAAGTCGTTCTTGAGTTGATCGAGTTGCTGTTGTGCGCGTGTCCCTGCATTCAGGGCACGGGAAACCTGTCCGTCTTTAAGTGACTCGGAACTCTGCTGCAGATGGTTTCGCGTTTGTTCCAGTTCGCGTCTCGATTTTGTAGAAGACGCATTTTTTGATTGATCCATCCGCTGCGCGACTTCGTCTGCTTTACGCAGCAGTTCCCGTTGTCGCTCCCGCAGCCGTTTGAGCTGGCGTTCGATTTCTTCTTTTTCCGCATCTGTTTTGGCAAACCGTTGCTGGTCGGTTAGTTCTTTGAGTTGTTCATTCAGGTCTTTTTGACGCTGTGCCAGTTCTCTGAGACGATTCAGAATTTGCAGTGCTTCCCGGTCAGGCTGCGCTGCCTGGGGCTGAGAGGCCTGGTTTTCTGTTTCATAGCGTTGTTTTTTGTTCGTCAGCTCCAATTGCTGCAGTTGATTCTGTGACCGATTGCTGCCCCCCCCTTTACTGCCGCCTCCGTTTTTGTTCTGGGAGACCTGATGTTCGCGGGCCCGTAATTTCAACAGAAGTTGGTAACTGGCCTGCTCTGTGGACAGTGCTGATGTAAGCTGTTCGGCATTTTGCGCTTCCTGCGCGGCACCGAGTTGAGAAACGGTTTCCTGCATTTTTTCCGTTATCGAATCAATGATGGCCTTGGAGTTCTGCGATTTCACTTTCGAAGCCAACTTGACGACCTCGGTGACCAGCGCTTGTTGCGCCTCCTGCAGTGTGGAGACATCTTTGGTAAATTCATCCGAAACCGTAGACTTGATTTCGCGTCGGATCACTTTCCAGGTGGCGTTGATGATCTGTTTTTGTTGTTCTGCCAGTTTTTCGGCTTGTTCCGCATTGCCGCCACTCTTGCCCGACTGAGATGCACTACTGGCAGACTGCCCTTCCCGGAAGATTTCTTCAAAGTGACGAACTTCCATGAAATACATATCACTGAGCACCTTGCGTGTGCTGCCATCGGCGGCGATATCTTCTGCAAACAGGTAATAGGTAATCAGTGTGTCGGGCTGAACCTGCAGGCGTTCCAGCGACAGCAGATGTTCTGCCGTGAATTCCAAAGCGGGCTTTGCGGTCTCGCGCAGCGAGAGAATCTGTGGTTTCTGACCGGGAATGGTATAGACGAGACCCACCTGCTGCAGGCCAAAGTCATCGACGACGGTCCCTTGCACGAGTGCTTCTTCCAGTGGAGAGACCCGGGTATCGCGGGCCGGAAACGTGACTTTGATTTCCGGCGGCAGGTTGGGAATTACAGAGAGATCAATGTAGGGGTGCGTCCGGTTTTCCCGCGAATCGGCATCGATCAATCGCAGGTTCCAGGTCTGATTGATCTCTGCTTTGAGCGTGAGCCGGGCTGACAGGCCGTCCGAACTCACCGTCAATGGGAGCGGCTGCTGTTCCGCTGATTCCAGCAGAGCCGTCTTTATTGGTTTATTGAATCGGGGTTGAAATTCGATGTTTGAGCCGATGATGGCACTGATGAGCAGGCTGTCTTCGACTTTCTGAACGGGTTGACCCGTGTATTCAGGGGCAGTGATGATGGAATCCAGTTGTACCAGTTCCGGCAGGACAAAAACTTTGACCTGATACGTTTCCGATTTCCAGGAATTGGTCTGCACTGTGTAGGTCAGGTCGTCCGTCACTGCAGGCAGCCGCACGGCGAAAACCGGATCGTCCAGATGTTTGACGAGTGGCAGTTCCTGTTGTTCTCCCGTGGCTGAAGTGATGCTTAACGTCGCAGTATCGGGTGTTTTTCCCGTAAACCGTGCCGTGATCAACAGGGGATGATGCTTTTCCAGATCCGTTGTTCCCGGTTTGACTTCGACCTGAAACGATTGTTCCGTCGCAGCGATGGCCGGCAGTGTGTCTTTAGATTCGGGAGCCGCTTTGAGATAAGACCAGCAGCTTAAGCAACTGACAACCCAGGCCGTAAAACAGACGAGATGGGTCGTGTTTTGCAGAATCAGTCTGCGGTTGGAGATCGTCTGCCGCCAGTCGTGTTCTGCTCCATGCTGGATGACCTGTTGAATCAGTCGGTTTTGCAGAAAGGTGGGGCGCGTTCCCTCGGCGGTTTTTTCCAGTTCCAGCGTCGCCAGCAGACTGGTATCCAGGTCCGGGTAGGTTCGTTCAATTAATGTCGCGATCTGGTGCCTGCTGGCAGGGGAAAAACGATTTCGGGACCGATAGAGCAGAATTCCCGCTGCTGCAGCAAAAGGCAGACCCAGCATCAGAGCCAGTAAAACCATTTGATGCGCGGGAGAGATCACCGGATCGATCAACAGTAACATTGGCAGTATCAGACCGCAGGCGGCTAACCAGAGACAGGACAATCGTTTCAGTTTGAGACTGGTCTGGTAGCGAAAGATGACCTGATTGAGTTGTTGTAAGAGATCGGGCAGGCCCATGATTACGCCTTTCGTGTCGCTGAAGTTTTGCCGGTGATCCATTTCGCCAGCACTGTTTCCAGACCCAGCATCGCGAGCGCCACGATGATCAGCCAGCGCCAGAGTTTCTGCTTCTGTTCCAGTTCCCGAAGGAGTGCCTGGCGTCGTGTGTCGGCGGGCGGCGGACTGGCTGCCGTCGTTTCGCCGGGTTGAAGCAGTCTGACTCCCAGCGATTCCAGTTTTTCAATCGCCAGCGGTGCCGTGTTGCTTTCTTCGATTCCCAGATTCACAGCAAATTTCTGAGCAGGAATCGTTTCATCTTCCGATGTCACCTGATAGAGGCCCGGCTGGATCGTTTCTTTTAAAGTTTGTTGAGCTGAAGTGAGTTGAATTTGAGGCGATTCAGGAGTGCTGATATTTACTGCTTTCAGAGAGTCAGGCAGTTTGATTTTTTCACCGACGGTGAACTGGGAAGGAACAGTGGTCAGTTTTGTATTTTGTCCCAGAATGGCATTCAGCATCGGTACGAATTTGGTGGAGAGTGCGAACTGGCTTTCTCGAGGCGTCCAGCCGAAGGTCATGACGATCAACTGTCCCTCTCCGATGGGAACGTTCACAATGGCTGGGTTTTCATGATCGAAGCGGGCCAGAATCTGATGCGGAATACCGTCCGGCAGCGTGAGCCGTTGATAATTCCAGAATTTCAGTTGTGTGAAGTCGGAGTACTCGGGCGCCTGAAATATCTGAAACACGGGGTGATCAAAATTGATATTCGTGAGCAGCGCATAACCGTTGATGTCGGCTGCTTCCGTGAGGATATTTTGCGATGTTTTCTCCTCGGTCGACAGGATTGGTATCAGTGCCTGGCCGGAATTCGCGTCGTTCAGAGAAAACAGCACCACCCCGCCCTGTTGCAGATAATTTTTCACCAGTTCCGTTTCCTCAGAGGAAAGTTCACGGCTCACGATGAGCAGATGGATTTTAGCGACTGCGATGAGGATTTGCGGCGAATTGGGGCCAACGGTCAGAAACTCCACTTCCCGGTTGGAGGTCGCAGGGAACGCGCGTTTGGCAAAGTAATCGGGAGTTTCCGTCGAACCGGCGGCGGGAGTACCTAAGTGAACGATCATTAGATTTGATTTTTCGCGGGGTTGCAGATAAAGGCGGTTATCAAAATCATGGTCATCGCCGCTGAGTACGATTTGTGTGACCTGCTGCTGCGGTTCCAATGCAGGCATACGAATCACCCGGGACTGACCACGGGGAACATAAACCGGCTGAGAGGTTTCTGGCACGCCAGACTTGCTCTGATAAGCGATCGTAAACTGTTCCTGCTTTGAATTCGCGGCATTGACGATGCGGACTGTCGGTCGAGATTGTTCATCCAGCGATAGCAGTTGCAGACCGGCATTGCTGGTTTCGCCGGCTTTTAGCTGATGCAGTCGGACTTTCAATTCTTCCGGCCAGGAGAATTCGGTGAGTGCCGAAATTTGAGACCCCGCTTGAAAATCGGTAATCAGTTCAATCGTGCTGTTCTGCAGCAAGGTTCCCGTGGGATCGGAGGCGACCTGTTGCTGCAGCAGTGAAGCGATTTCTGTGAGCGCCTGACCGAGATTCGTCGCGTTCCAGCCGGGGGTGAGTCCGGTGAGCAGTTCCCGATCATCTGCCTCTGAGAATTGTTGTGCAGGCTGTTTTGACTCTTTGAGGGCTTTGACGGCGGTCAGGCCGGAATCAAATGTATAAATCGCAATCTGCTCCTGACCGGCTTGCTTTATGATTTCCTCGGCTTTCTGCAGTGCGTCTTTCCAGAGCGTGCCCCGCTGCATGCTGGAACTGGCGTCGATTAACAGGATGGTTTGTCGCGTCGTCGAAGCGGTTGTCAGTTCGAGATCGGTATTTTTGAAAAATGGACGTGCAAAAGCCGTGACGAGCAGCAAAACGGCTGCCGCTCGGAGTAACAGCAGCAGCCAGTTTTCGATCTTGTTTTTGCGATTAGTCTGAGGGGGCTTGTGTTCCAGGAAACGGAGTGAGCTGAAGAACTGAACATTTTTCGGCTGGTGTCTGACGAGGTGCAGCAGGATCGGCAGCCCGACGGCAATGATTCCGAATAAATAGAGTGGGGTTAAAAAACTCAACTGTGCTTCCTCTGTTCCTGAAATACGTTCATGCGGCGCGATCAGTTAAAAAATCGGATAAGCCGACTTCCAGTGGGGTGTCGGTGGTCAACTTGTGGTAGTTCACGCCCTGTTTGCGGCACATGGCCTGGATTGTTTCCAGATGCTCATTCAGTCGCCGCTGGTAGTCTGCCTGGGCTATTTTCGGGTTGAGGGCGATCCGATCCCCTGATTCCAGGTCCTCAAAAATGGCGGTTTCGCTGAAGTTCAGGTGAATCTCAGCCGGGTCCAGAATTTGAAACAAAGCTACTTCGTGCCCTTTCGCACGCAGGTATCCCAGATGCGTGTTTAACTCGTCAACAGGCGAAAGCAGATCGGAAATCAGCACGACCAGCCCTCGTTTTTTGATGGTTTCGATGGCATGTTTCAAGGGGGACACAAAGTTGGTATGCGATCCCTGCGGCGGCCGTTCCAGTTCGATCAGAATCCGTCGGAGTTGGCCGCGGGTGAAACGTGCCGGCACGACGGCATCCACCTCTTCATGAAAGATGACGAGCCCGCTGGCATCGCGTTGTGTCGACAGGAAGTAAGCAAAGGTTGCCGCCAGTGTTTTGGCATAGTCGGCCTTGGAATAACTCAGGCTGTGAAACTGCATGGAAGAACTCAGATCCAGCAGCATGTGGCAGCAGAGGTTGGTTTCTTCCTCGAAGCGTTTGATAAAATGCTGATTGGTTCGGGCAGCCAGTTTCCAGTCGATGTGGCGCGGGTCATCGCCGCGCGTGTATTCCCGATATTCGGTGAACTCAACCGAAAAGCCGTGATAAGGACTGCGATGTAAACCGTTCCAGTTCCCTTCCACAACCGATTTCGCTCGCAGTTCCAGCGACTTGATTCGCATCAGGCAGGCGGGATCAATCCGTTGTGAGACCAGTTTCTGGTTCTGATAGGTTTTTTGTGCGGAGATTTTCTTCATCGGTGGTTTTCTCATGCTTCTATCGGTCTTTTGATGGTTTCAATCAGTTGCTGAACGACGTGTTCGACGGTAATGCCTTCGGCTTCCGCGCGGTAATTGATCAGGATGCGGTGGCGCAGTACGGGGGCGAGTAACGACTGGACGTCTTCCAGAGTGACATGCACGCGCCCGCGCAGGACGGCCCGTGCTTTGGCTCCCAGAATCAGGCTTTGTGCGGCCCGCAGGCCGGCGCCCCAGTTGACCCACTCATTGATAAAGTCGGGCGTCGTTGCCTGGTGCGGTCGGGATGCTGCACAGAGCTGGACCGCATAACGCACGAGTTCTTCCGCCACCGGAACCTCGCGGACAAACTGGTGAAACTGTTGAATGTCGTGACCAGTAAACAAGGGAATGATCGGCTCGGCATTGCGGGCCGTGGTTTGGGTGACGACGGCGACTTCGTCCTCTTCGGAAAGGTAATCGATGAACAGGTTAAACATGAAGCGGTCCAGTTGTGCTTCCGGCAAAGGATAGGTGCCTTCCATTTCAATCGGGTTCTGAGTCGCCAGAACGAAAAACGGTTTATCCAGTTCATATTTGATGCCGCTTACGGTGACCTGCTTTTCCTGCATCGCTTCCAACAGTGCCGCCTGCGTTTTGGGAGGGGTGCGGTTGATTTCATCTGCCAGCAGAATATTCGTGAATACGGGGCCTTTGACGAATTTCATCGCCCGCGATTCCAGTGAATCTCCCGCCAGAATCTCGGTTCCGGTAATGTCAGCGGGCATCAGGTCTGGCGTGAATTGAATCCGCTGTGATTTCAGTTTGAAGACCTGCGCCAGTGAATTCACCAGTAATGTCTTGGCAAGACCGGGGGCTCCTGTGATCAGACAATGTCCGCCGGCAAACAACGCGATCAGGAGTTGATCGATGATTTCCTTCTGGCCGATGACGGCTTTGGATATTTCCGCATCGATTTGCTGACGGCTGTTTTGCAGCATTTCAAAAGTGCGTTCTTCTTCGCTGCGATCATCGGATGTGACTAGTTTTAGATTCACGTTTCGGCTCCTGAAAAAATCGATAAAATCACGTGCGCTGGATTCAGTGTGTCATCGCGTAAAACACGATATTAATGCCAAGTGGATACGCTTTCTTTTCTGAGAACTCGCGGAAATACCATTTGTCCTCCCCTTCCCGTTCCCAGCCATCGCCGAGGTCGGTGTTGTGACAGACGACGGCCATCAGACGACCCTGATCGTCGAATAATCCCCGGTAATGAACTTGTTTCGCGTCTTCCCGTTCCCAGGTGATGCCTTCGGAACGGCCCCACTGGGCGACTCCGATACTGGGGACCTGGGGCTTTTCTTTGAGATCATAAACACAATGGAAAATGGGGTGTTCCAGAGGAATTTCGACCAGTTCGCGTTCCGGAAAAACGCGTTTCATTTCCAGGGCGAAGTTATCCCATTCGGCTTCGCCCCAGAAATCGTCGACCATCATGAAACCGCCATTCGTCAGGTAACGTCTGAGGGCGGTGACTTCTTCTTCGGTGAATTCCAGCGAACCAGGTTCGATAAGATAGATGAAAGGGTAATCGAACAGTTCGGCGTCCGTCAGTTCCAGAATCTTGCCTTCCGGATCGACTTTCATGGAAGTGAGTTGCTGCAGGCGATAGGAGAAGTTCAGGTCGCTGTCGGGATAATCGGTGGCCCATCGTCGCCAGCCCTGATGAGAGTTATATCTGATTCTCACAAATGTGAAGACATCGTGTTTGAATTCCGGATCGTTTTTCCAGTCCGGAACTCCACCCCGGTCGGAGGGGACCGCGGGCCGATATTGCCCGATGCAAATCGTCACGACGATCAGTGATAGACAAATCACTGCCAGGGGAATCATACGATATTTCATAGTCGGCTCCTCCATGAGCCTGTTAGTTCATATTCAAACCTGTGCGAGCCATTAAGGTGTGTTTGCTGTCAGTTCGAGTAATAATTGATGGGCGGCCCGGAAACGGGGAGCCTCTTCGAGAGCGATGAGCGTGTGACGTTTGGCCTGTGGTAAATCGTTCTGCCGGAGCAAGCGGGCGAGTTGGTAGTGGGCTTCCGCTTTATTGTGTGGGTTTAAAACCAAGATGGCCCGATAGGCGTTGATGGCTTCTTCAGGTCGTTTCAGTTGAATACAGGCTTCCGCAAGGGCGGTCTGGGTTTCCTGCATGAGCGGGTTAATGGCATTTGCATTTTGCGCCGCCTGGTAAACGGCGTTCCAGTTTTCTGACGTTTGATAGAGTTCAGTCAATCTCTGAAAAACTTCCAGCGCATTGGGATTGTACTGTGCGTGCAGTTCCAGATATTTCTGTTCCTGGTCGAAGCGTTTCTGCTGTTGATAGAGCTTTGCCAGACGCAGGCAGGCATTGTCTGCGCTTGTGTACTGGGGATACAGGGTGGTCAGTTTAATGAGTGTCGCTTCGAGTTCTTTCGTCCGGTTTTCTTCTTCCAGAATCCGAGAATACGCCATCAGTCCCTCGAAATGGTGGGGGTGTTCCCGAATCCAGTCATCAAAGCGTTTTGTGTCATCACTGGTCAGTGCCATCAGATTCTGTTCCGACCAGTCGACGCCGGGAGCAAAGTTTTCTGCATGATCTTTCAGAAACGCGGCAAATTCCTGTTCCAGTTCTCCCAGTGATTTCGTGCGGCGTTCGATGGCGACGTTAACTGGAATACCGACACGCAGATCATGTAAAATATTTTGTAACGCTGCGAAGCCGAACTGATCGATGAGATATTCCACAACCTTCGACGACTGATAATAGGCAAACTGAATGTGCAGACTGCTTTTCGGATTGAGAAACGCACTGCTTAATTCGCCGATGGGCGTGCTTTCGCCTTTGAGGATGATCTCGCGGTATTGCGGAATCATCGTTTCGCCCCAGCGAGGATTTTTCTGCCGTTCTTCATAAACGGAGATGCC
>NZ_CALFPF010000541.1 GCF_937919775.1 uncultured Gimesia sp. | reverse complement strand
ATGCTTTAACACGTAAAATTCCGCACGAAGCCACTTTCGGGACACCCACTAGCTAAAAAATTGTTCGTCTCTCTCCCAGCCGGTTGAGTGGTACAAGGCTTGGGCGGTCTTGTTCGTGATTTCCGTAGACAGGGTGAGACGAACTGCGTTCAGGGCTTTGGCGTAGTCAACTGCTGCTGACAGAAGCAGTGAGCCCACGCCTTTTCTGCGAGCATCTGCACTGACGAAAAGGTCATTCAGAATAAAAGTCCGGGCAAGTGAGACTGATGAAAAACTCGGATAGAGCTGAGTGAAGCCGACTGGAGTATGAGAATTGTGTGCGATAAACATGACTGACTCGCCATGATTAAAACGGGCAGACAGAAAATCTCGTACCTCAGCGAGATCACTGGTGCGTCCGTAGAATTGGCGATAGCTGTCGAATAAAAGGACCAGTGCTTCGAGGTCGGAGAGAACAGCTTGTCGGACGGTGATGTTGTTCATGATTCGCTGAAGAGGGTATTGGCTGATGATTCACAAAAATTCTTAAGTGTAAAATACCTGTTCTAATGGTTCTTGTCCACAACCTGAAGGACGGTAATTAAGGGATTGGTCCTTTCTATTACTGCAACTGGCGTTTGAATATCCTCAGGTAAGGTCATGCCGTGCGGATTGGACTGAAAACGGATGGGATTATGGCAGCAATCCAGTGGATGGAGCCACATGACCACTGTTCGATCTTCATCTCCGGCAGAAATCCTGAAATCAGATAGAATTGGAAATGAATCCAGTTGGCAAAGAACATTCTCGCTGTCTGTTCATTCCGATTCTGTTTTGAAGATATGTTATGTGAAATCAATGTGTATAGTGTTCTGGTGTAGAAAAAGATCGTTGATTCAGAGGTTTCTGAGTGATTGTCTAGTGCCTTTACAATATCTTCGGGAACGGCGTGTGCCGGTCAAGCAGAAATCTGACTGCGATCAGAAAAGATTCTGCAATGAATCTATCTGGCTGAACCCTGATCGCGGTGTGAACGGCTTTGATCCGCATCAGAAAGCAGTGATGATGTGGAAGTGATCCAGTTACTTAAGAGTCAAAACAGCAAAAAAACCAGTGTATTTGATCGTGATCATAATCGCCAGGTGCGGAAGTATTCACAGAAATTAATTTTGGTGGCTCGTGCGCGCGACACTTGGATCGCAATTTCCCGAAAGGTGTGACGCTGTAAATCCATAAAAAAATCCCTGAAAACAGTGATTTCATTGAGGTTAGGAAAAACTTGGACATGTCAAGAGTGTTTATATTAATCGATTTTCTTGTCGCAGGAAAACGGATTCAAAACTACGGCATCATTCTTTTTGCTACTTCTGTTGTTCGATGCAGTACAATTCGGTTCCCGTACGAATCAGCACAGTCTGATCGACCGCGGCAGAACCATAAACGGTTGGCCCCAATTCGGGATAACCTGCATCGCCGCGATTTTCTGATGCCACTTTTTCATCTGGTTTCGATGCTGGTGTTTTTTGTTCCGTTGATTTTTCTTCAGGAGCCACCGTCTTTTCTTCAGAATCTGAAAAGAGTTCGTTCGTGGCCAACAATTCAAACTGGGGGCCCTGTCGAATTACATCGGTTTGTCCTTTTTTCGTGAAAAAATAAACCTGCTCCCCTGCCCCTAAAGGTGAACTCCAGCACGGCCCGGACAGGCGTTGTGCAAAATGCTGTTTGCCTGTTTCGAGGTCGAGGCAATAAACAACGCCGACTTTATTTACGAAATAAGCACACCCCCGGTACGCCAGCGGAGTGCAATAATAGGAGATTGCTTTTTCTGCTTTCCAGAGGACTTCGTATCCGGGTTTGCCCTCTTTTGTGACAAGTTTCAGGCAACAGTTGGATGCACTCGCATTTTCTGCATCAGGATTTCGGCGATCAGTCGAGGCACCGATCAATACATAATCTCCCAGGACTGAGGCAGAGGGAATTGTGTTTCCGCTGATGCCGGAATGCGTCCAGAGTAATTCACCGGTAAGCCCCTGATAGCTGGCCACGGTGCCTCGGGAACTCACAATGATTTCCGGGATTCCTGCGCGGTCTGCGATCACGGGTGAAGTCCAGGCAACGCCCGCTTCCCGGTCTGTTTTCCAGTTGGTTTCACCGGTTTTTTTATTCAAAGCCAATAAGTAAGAAGGGCCGTCATGTGCTGTTAAAACAATCAAATCATCAGCGGTTTGAGCGAGGGAGTTACCGATGCCGTGATTGCTGACAAACGGACCGTAATCTTTTACCAGCGAACGGTGCCAGAGGGGATCCCCGGCGTGAGTGTAAGCGACGACATCTCCACTTTCGAAAAAGGCATAAATTCCGTTTTCATCAACGGCCGGTGTGGGGGCGGCCCGGGAAACCATCGACGAAGTTTTTTTCGTCTGACTGGCTTTGATCTCTTTCTTCCAGATGAGTTTACCGCTGGCAAGATCATACGTATGCAGCAGGCAGGTTTCCTGTTGTGGCCCTTCAATGGATGTCACAAATACCAGGTTTTTCCAGACCACGGGAGACGATTGCCCGTAACCGGGAACCGTTTGTTTCCAGCGAATTCCATTTTCGGGGGACCATTTGAGAGGTAGATTGGCTGCGGGAGAAATGTTGGAGCCATCACCGCGAAAACCGGTCCAGGTATCGGCGGCCGACAAGGATGAGTTGAAACAAACGAGCGTGATCAGACAAACCAGAGCAAACTTATTTTTGAACACAGTGCTGTTCCTTCATGTTAATCTTCGCGGGAATCGTAAATTGATCTGCCAGTGATGTCTGGTTCAGAGCTGTTTCCAGCATGGAAAACGTCTGATTCAGATGCTCGTGCAACTGGCAGATCTCATTTGAGTCGGATGGCGCATACAGAGGCGACTCTCTGGTTGTACCTGATTTGACAGAATTGATCACATCCAGCAGCGAAATGTCGCGGGGAGCTTGAACCAGGGCATAACCACCGTTCTGTCCGCGCTGGGATCGAATAAGTCCTGTGCGATTTAGTTCCAGCATGATTTTCGGCAGATAAGCGTGAGGCACCTGAGTCACTTCTGCAAGCTGGTCTCGGGTCATATAACTCGGGAAACGAAATGCAAGGCAAGTCATCGCCCGCAATGCATATGCTTCGGTTTGAGAGATCATCTTTGTTACTCGTTAATGCCTGAACTGGATTTAGGGATGAATTGTTTTGCCATGATAGAATGCAGAGAGCCTGGCTGCGTAGGTTAATTATTCAGGGAGTCGGTAAACCTTGCTGAAAAACGATTTGATGGATTCCGGATTTCGGACCATTGCAGTCGTTTCAGTAATTTGTGACAGATTTCGTGTCTGGGGTCATCTTGCGCCTGGGAGAAAATGGTGATCAGTTTAGCCAGGCATTCAGGACACCGAATTTTATTCAACTCGGACGTATCGATTTCTTTGACAACCAGATAGGCATCTTGAATTTGACCTGACTGTAACAGCAAATGACTCAAAGCCATTCGGTAGTGACGATTCTCAGGATCAATGCACACCGCCTTGCGGAGCACGTTTGCTCGATGCTGTGGAGGGTAACCCAATATTCCCATAAAGTAGGCCATGGCTAACCAGGAGTCCCCGGTTTCCGGATTGAATTGAATTGATTTTCTGCAGGCTTCGAGGGCTAAATGGGTCAGATCAGGATGTCGCCCCAGTGAAGCAGCGATCGCCGGCAGTAGTTTTTCCGGAATATCGTTTCTTTGGAGCAGGATTGAAAAGACAGATTTCGCCAGATCATGCTTACCGATTTGCAGGTAATTTTTAGCCAGCACGTACTGACCAGAAGCTGAGATCGGAGCGAATGTAGTCGCCGTTTCAAGCGAACAGATCGACTTGTTCCGCCAACTGAGCGAATCTTCGACGAGGCCTTTCAGTTCCCAGGCTTTTCCTGAATGGGGATGGAGTTCCAGAAGTTGTGAGATGATCTCAAGAGATTGATCGTGCAGCCCCTGTTGGAAGCAGCCGATCGCTTTCTGCAATGTGTTTTGAATTTCCATCGTATTCTCCTCTGTAGGGAAAGAATCAGTTTGATTCGGAATAAGAGGAGAGACAAGAGCTCCCGGAAATGGGGCGTATCCTCAATGGAACTCTTGTCTCTTCAAGCGGAAAAGTCGCTTTTAATTCAGTTTCACCTGCTCAATCGATTTCAGATGCCCTTTGCGGGAAGCACCACCAATGGCAAGTAGTCCTCCATTCCCGTCCGGCAGCAGACGGTGGAAGAACCGCGGAGTTGAAAGAGTTCCCGATTTTTTCCAACTGTTGTTTTCCTTATCCAGCTGGAATACATCGCCGTCCATGCCGCTGACATAGAGGTTTCCGCCAATGCTCCAGGCAGTGGTGCCGAAACCGTTCATCGTACTTCCGGGCAGTTCAGGGCCTTTGGTCCATTTGTCTGTTTCAGGAGAGTAAATATCCACTTCATGGCTGATATCGCCTCCTTCGTCAATTCCCCCCATAGCGTAAATCTGTCCCTGATGGGCGGCTGCAGAGAGAGCGCGTCGCTGGAACGGTTGCTTGATGGATTTCCACTTTGGTTTTTCCTGTGAAGCATCCAGCACGAGCATTTCGTCCCGCCAGATGGATTCATCACCTTTCTGCATGGTCCAGCCGCCGACAACATACAACTGATCTCCCAGAAAGACGGAATCGTGCGAGGAACGCCCGGCGGGCATTGATTCAACCGCTTCCCAGGTCTTCTTTTCAGGAGAATAACGTTCAACCGTGGAGATTGATTCCAGCAGAGCATCTTCTTTATCTTTATTGGTTACGGAGAGACCTCCGACTCGATAAACGCTGTCACCGTGCGGAGCCATCGCCAAACCCTGCAGCGGGGTTTTCAGTGGCAATGCTTCCCATTCCTTCGGTTGTTTCAGGTTCAAACGCTGGAACTTTTGCGAGAGGTTTTCGGCACTGTGTGCGTGAGCGCGTCCGATATGACCGCTGTATACGTAAAGATAATCACCACTGACGGCTGCTCCAAAGCTGGAGATCGCATCAGGCAGCTGAGGGAATTTACTGTCTGCGGCAGGCGCAGTATCGGTGGCTGTTGTTTCGTTGCTTTCAGACAGAGCGACGAAAGGCAGAGTCAATGTGGAATAGTGTCTGATGCTGTCGTATTTGTCGCCATTGTGTTCGCCTTTTTTCTCTTCCGTATATTTTGTACGAATCGAGTAGACGCCGTCTGTAAATTTGGTCTGGAATTGCCCTTTTGCGTTTGTGGTCGCGGTCACGGTTTTACTGCTGGTTTCAGGGCCGATGAGTTTGAGTTCGGCGTCTGCCAGTGGTTTGCCGTTCCAGTTAACCTGTAACGTGACTTCTTCCCCTTTCAGGACGGGTACGATTTCCAGCGGCAGTTGTTCTGAGCAGGAAATTTTGTCCCAGACGCGCTGGCTCTTTTGGGGAAATGCTTTGGCGTAGTACTTCAGCAGGAACTGGCTTTCGCCGCGGGTGATGACGCCGTAAGTATGGTCAAGACCGTAGGCTGCTCTGCCTGCTCCTTTGGGTTCAGGAGTGATGAACAGTGACTCATCCCCTTCAGTCAGGTCATAAGATTGCAGTTTACCTGCCTGATTCATTTCCCATACTTTGATGCTGGTGAGTTTTTTCAGCAGATCCGGGTCATCAGGTTCAGCAGCCTCACCAAAATAGAGTTGTACCTTGGCGGCGTTGTTCTGGCCTTCTGCCTGAGGTAAGAGCCAGAGAAAATGGGCATAAGTCTGGTTTATAATTATTACCGCCAGCAGACAGGTGATGGCGGCAGTCCATTGAAAAGTTTTCATGAGCGGTCTCTTGTATCGAAGGTGGTTGGATGTTTTTTAAGTGTTATTTGGATTCTGTCTGTGAGATCGCTTCGGGAGTGATTAAACTGTGGTTAGACAGTTTGATCGAACCGACGTTTCTCTCGAAGTTCTCACTGCATTCTACGGTCAGCATCTTTTCCGGCAGGTCAAAATTTCCTACACGTTTGAAGGAAAAAGTGTTACTGCGATTGGATGTGATCGCTCCGGTTTGGGGGTTGCGGTATGTTACGGACGTATCGCGGGGCAGAATTCCGCCTTCTTTGGTACGCCAGACATCCAGTGTGGAAATGGTAAACCACATTTTATCGGAACGGCGTTGGACTTCCGTCAGGACATTGTTCTGCAGACGAAAGGAAACATTTTTATCATCGATATTCACCAGGCGTCCGAGGGGATGGTTCACCTGCTGGTCCGCGAAGGTCGCGGGAATTGGTTTCTGCACACGGTACTTGCGATGGCCGATGACCGATTGCAGTTTCGGCAGGCTCCATTCGGAAAGCGATTCATCGTCGAGTGTGAGTTTGACTTTGAAGTCTTTGTCGGCGGTGAGTTTTCCTTGAGTCATCTGACCATTGTAACTCACGGTGACGTCGGCAGTGAAGCCGGGAAAATCACGCCAGACGGCGCGGGCTTCCCGAGCGGCCTGATAGAGTTTGGTGGCGGCTGCTTTTTCCTGGTCTGTCTCCGTTTCAGGCTGGCCTTTCGCAGGCGTCCATTGCATGGTCGCCGAGAGTGTCAGCAGGACAATCAGCCCGGCCAGACCCCATTGTTTCAGCTCGCGTTGAACCGATTGTTGGAACTTCATGAGATTTCTCCGTGTGTAGTCGAGGAAAAGGTGTCTTGGTTATTTGAATTCGATTTTGAAATCGAACATGTTTCTTCCGTCTTTGGTGATTTCAGCAGTCAATTTAGAATTTTTGTTATAAGTAGCAGGGATTTTAACTTTAGACGGATCTTGAATTGGTTTTCCCTGTTTTTTTGCTTCTCTCAATAGTTGCTCTAGCTCTTCCATTTCTGGAATGGTGGGATAGATTTCGACACGGGCTTTGCCGACGACCGGACCTCCTTGTTTGGGAATTTGATAAATACCTTCGCGGACGATGCCGGCCGATTTCACTTTTCCCTCGGGGGTGTCCGAAATGAAGAGAATGCGGGCACTGGTTAATGGGTCTCCATCGTAATAGACGAGACCTGAAACAGGGATGCGTTCACCACGCGCGTCATTTTTCGCTCCGCTACAGCCGGAGGAAATTAATAAAAATGCTAAAAGCAAAAAAACAGGTTTAACGTAACTGAAGGGAAATAAGTGTTTCATTTTTAAACTAATTTTATGGTTCATTTCAAAACTCCTCGTATGGCTCTCACGGAAGCATTCTGCTTGGTACAGCAAGTTTTTATTTGCTTCTGGAGGGCCATACAAGATGGGGGGGAATTACTTGAAGAAAGCGAGGCTTAAAATTCACCGATCACTTCACCACCAGATTTGGTAGCAAGCGCGTCGAGTGTGCCCGCGTCAATATTCTCACTCACAAAGCGAACTGCACCATCCCCTAACAGGAAATGAGCACCTCCAACATGGTCACTACGCCATGTTGACCTGTTTGCACTGAGATTGACATTAAAATCACCACCAGTGTCACCCAAGGCAACACCTGGATAACCTCCGCCCCAACGATGACTTCCCCAGCGTGGGGTGCCTTGACTCGCAGGATCAGTAGCACATGAAGATGAACTTGATGACCAAAGATAATCTTCGAGTCTGTAGTTGAATTCACCACACATGATTGTGTTTGTGAGTCCATCTGTTACATCACGAAAACGAGTTGCTTTTGGAGCAGTATAACTATCGTATCCGTTAAACATTCCATCTGGATCGCCTGCGCTTCCACTATGGAGTCCCATTGAAGCCCCGTAGCTTGTAGGTCCTCCTTTTTCATCACATGGAACAAATGGAACGGAACGCGGAAGAACCATCGTTGGGCAAAGATAGATGGTGATAGTGCGATTAAGAGCGTCCAAGTTTGCCGGGTCAGTATAGTACAGATCGAAATCGTACAAATTTTGTAGATTGGTTTGATCCAGAAATGGCAAGATTGCGACGAGAGGGCTGTAGAACTGGGTATTCATCCCCATGGGGAGTGTCGCATAGACATCATGGTAATTATGCATTGCCAGTCCGATTTGTTTCAGGTTGTTTTTACAACTGGAACGGCGGGCGGCTTCGCGGGCCTGCTGGACGGCGGGGAGCAATAAGGCGATCAGAATCGCGATGATGGCGATGACCACCAGAAGTTCAATCAGCGTGAAAGCGCGTTTTGGTTTGGAGCGGGGTAACATGGTTTCTCCTGAGTTGTAGCGGGGGACCAGAATAAAAAATATTGAATCGGATTCGATTCAATGGCCAATTGTTCTGGCTGGCTTGCTACTAATGATGAAAAACCATATTTGCTGGCTGGCTGATTGAAATTGAAACTCAATCTCAATACGAGGATGTTATCCTTCCCTCGACGGCCCTGCAAGATTACTCGCATCAGATTTTGCGAAAATTAAGAAAATACAAACAGAGATACAGGTAACCACTTTGTTTATAGAGACTTATGGTTCTGTCAGCTGGTAGCTTGAGCAAGCTTCGATGAAAATGAAAAGCTCGGAAGTTTGAGCTCTAGTTGTGGATGAAATATTCTTCCAGTTTTTTTTCAGCCATTGAAGCTAGTGATACATTCCAGAAACTGCTGTCCAAAATCATCGCATTTCTTCTGACCGACCCCCCAGATCTCCAGAAACTCCGCCAGGGATTTTGGTTTGTGGCGGGCGAGTTCTCGTAAGGTGGTGTCTCCAAAGACCATGTAAGGCTGCAGGCTTTTTTCACTGGCAATTTCTTTTCGCAGACTTCGCAAACATTCAAAGAGACTTTTGTCGACACCTTTCCAGTTCAGGTCTGCCAGATCATTTTTGGTGCGGCGTGTTTTATCTGATTTGACTTCCTGAGTCGTACGCATGAGTTGAGGGGTCACTTCCCCCCGCAATAATTTCCAGCCGGAGTCGGTGATGCGCAGTTGTTGGTACTCGGCGGTTTTTGTTAAGAATTTTTGAGACACCAGTTGATTAACCCAGTGGCGAATGGTCGTCAGACTCTCTTGTTTAAGCAGACCGTAAGTACTGAGTTGATCGTGACGATTCGCGAGTACTTTCTTGTCTTTCGATCCTTTTAAAACCGCAGCCGTGTAAGATGAACCAAAATTTTGGTCCTGTCTGAAAATAGACGAGAGAATTTTCTGCCCAATTTCCAATGCATTGTCAACCTTTTGAAAATCACCCCGACACAGATCGCAGCCGGTTTCACAATCCTGTTCGAGGTCCTGTCCGAAGTGCTGCATCAGATAGCGGTGCCGACAGTCAAAGGCATGGCAGTAGTTTTGAATGGCCTGCAGCGACTGCAAAGCGGTTGACCTCGATTCATCCGGCTGGTCGTCCAGGATGCGTTTCCAGATCATGGCGTCCTGTTCGGAATAAAGTAAAACACATTCGGCTTCCAGGCCGTCCCGCCCTGCCCGGCCGCTTTCCTGCTGATAATTTTCTAGTGATTTCGGTAAACCCGCATGAATCACATAACGTACGTTAGGTTTATCAATGCCCATGCCGAACGCGATCGTGGCGACGATGGCATCAACACGATCCTGGATAAACGCTTCCTGATTGGCGGCGCGTTCCTGGTCTGGTAATCCGGCGTGATAGGGCCTGGTTTTATAACCGGCATTGTTCAATGACTCACTGAGCGATTCGACATCCGCGCGGGAAATGCAATAGATGACTCCCGATTCATTCGGGTGTCGATCCAAGACTTCGCATACCTGGGAAAAACGGTCTGCACGTCGCGCTACGGAATAGGTCAGGTTGGGACGGTCAAATGAACCGATCAGAATTTCCGGTTTTTTCAATGCGAGCTGCGCCGCGATATCATTTCGCACCTGTTCGGTGGCGGTAGCGGTATAGGCATGAATGCCACACTTCGGAAAGATGTTTTTTAATTCCTGCAGTTCGCGATAATGAGGTCGAAAATCGTGTCCCCACATACTCACGCAGTGGGCTTCATCAATCACGATAAATGACAGCTTGATCTCGGTCAGCAGGCAGAGCATGCCTTCCAGCATTAGCCGTTCGGGAGCCACGTACAATAGTTTGATTTCTCCTGCGCGCACATCTCTCATTACGCGACGGGATTCATCCTGCTCCTGCGAACTGTTGAGGTAGGCGGCGGAAATGCCACAGACGCGTAGGGCATCGACCTGATCTTTCATGAGCGAGATCAGCGGGCTGACCACGACCGCCATCCCGTCCATACAAAGTGCAGGAGCCTGATAACAGAGAGACTTGCCCCCGCCAGTGGGAAGCACGACGAGGGAATCGCGACCCTCCAGAACCGCAGTCATGGCTTCCTGCTGGAGCGGACGAAATTGAGCGTAGCCCCAATATTCGTGGAGTTTATCCAGTAATGCGTCATCCATCCCTGTTCTGGCCATCATCAATCCCGTCAATTAGGTATCGTCTGAAAAGTTGCCTTATCGGCTGATACATATCGTAGCGGGTCACGTTGAAAAGCTAAAGGATGGAATTTTCCAGACCGAAAAAAGAGATCAAATGACTTCGTGCAGTGGTTCGTAGTCATCGACCAGGTATTGCGGACGTCCTGCCAGATCGTGCATCGGGGCGCTGTTGTAGTCGATTCCCAGGTGATGGTAGAGCGTGGCGAACACTTCGCCGAAGTGAATGGGGCGACTCGCAATCTGGGCGCCCAGTCGATCGGTGCTGCCAATCACCTGGCCGGTTTTAAAACCGCCGCCGGCGATTAAGCCACCACCCACCGCAGGCCAGTGATCGCGGCCGCCATCTTTATTGATTTTTGGTGTGCGTCCGAATTCACCCCAGGCGACGACAGCGACGTCATCAGCCATACCGCGTTCGTGCAAATCTTCAATCAGGGTGGCTAATCCCTGGTCGAACTGCGGAAGGTGCGTGTCTTTCAATCCGCCGAAATTATTACTGTGAAAATCCCAGCGACCGAAATTTAAAGTGACAATTCTGGCTCCTGCTTCGACCAACCGTCGGGCCATCAGGAAATGTTCGAGATTACGGGGGGCGCCATCGCCGAAGTTTCTGGCATCACCTTTGCCATAGCGTTCTCTGGTTGCTGCATCTTCCTGCGAAAGATCGAGGGCATCGACCAGACGGTTGGATGTCAGAATATTGAAAACCTGCTGGTTCATATCATCCATACCCTGCATCGCGCCACTGGCGTCTGCTGCTCGTTTGAACTGATCGAAGGATGCCAGTAATTGTTTACGATCATTCAATCGGGCCGCATCAATGCCGTTCAGAACCATGTTCTTTCGCGCAGGACCGGAAGGACGGAACGCGGAATGACTCACTCCCAGAAATCCGGGATGCCCGGGAGATCCATAAGGGGGATGACCGGTGTCCGGAGACAGTCCTACAAACGGCGGTACAGCGGGGTCAGCGGGTCCTTGCAGTTTGGAAACAACCGAACCGATGGAAGGCCAACCACCGGCTGGCTGATTTTGTGTTTTTCGACCTGTGTAGCAAATAAATGAATCATGGGCACCATTGGGCGAACCGTGCACAGAACGGAGTGGAATGATTTTTTCAGCGATGTTTCCCAGACGCGGAAGGTGCTCGCAAATTTGAAAACCAGGAACCTTCGTACTGATCGGACGGAACTCACCACGAATTTCTGAGGGGGCATCCATTTTTAGGTCATACATATCCTGATGCGAGGGAGCACCACACATGTAAATCATGATGACCGCTTTTTGACGCTTACTCTTTCCCGCCGCAGTCTCTGCCTGCAGGAGTTGGGGTAAACTCAGGCCACCCATTCCCAGAGCGCCGATTTTCAGGATTTCCCGACGTGAAATACGATCACAGAGCTTCGTTTCTGGTCCCCAGATAGACAGCATAGGTATTTCTTTCTCAAGGAATGGCAGGAGTTTAGTGTAGGTATCGGTTGGTGAGCTTTATAGGTGTGAATGCAATGATAAAAAATCATTGATATGACTAATTGTAGCAGCTTCCAGAGCCGAATTCCAAGTCCAAATTGCCAAAGTCTGTTCCTGGATCAAGAAAAATGTGGAGACTTGATTTATTCTGGGAAAAGGAGTTGGAACGGAAAATCTGGATCGTTTATTCGTTCTTTCCGATATTCTGAATTCTCAGAGAAATACAGTCAATCTGGTCAATGAGACACTAGGCATGTTTTTATTGGCTGTAGAATCTGTACGTGTATTCCTGTACTATGAAGATCACTAGCTGGGAAGATAAGCAAATTGTTCTTTGCTCAATTTTTAAAATTTTGAGATTAGTGATCAGAAATTCAAAAAGGAATTGAAATTTCAAATCCTTCAGTGAAAATATGAGGCGGTACTGTCTATTCGAAGAATTATTAGTTCAAGGATTTTTTAAAGCGTTTCAATCGAGTGAGAATCGGGTCGTCGTAGTTCGGGAGAACCACAGTGAATCCAACAAAGTCAGACTCCACACCCAAGCATGCCCAACCGGGAGGAATTACTGGTACGGAACGTCATGTTGCACGTTCTGATATTCATGCTCGTTTACCAGACCCGCAGAGAACATCTGGCAAAGCAACCGCTTTGGACCGATACCTGATGCGGACCATACTGCAGAAAGCTGGTAATCCGGAAATTGAAGTTGTCTTATGGGATAACACCATCATTACAACATCACCGACTTCCCCTGCAGTGCGGCTCTTCATTCATCAGCGTAGCACATTGTATAAAATATTGATTGATCCAAGCCTGGCTTTTGGGGATGGGTATTCTCAAGGAATCGTTGAAGTGGAAGGCGGCCTGATCGCCTTCAATGAAGCCATTGACCGGTGCACGCATTTCGTTGATACGAAGCACTTTTATCGCGATGGTATCCGCAAAGGCTTGAGCTGGTTAAAACGAAATACGATTGACGCGGCCCGGAGTAATATCCACCACCATTATGATATCGGAAATGATTTCTATGAACTCTGGCTGGATCAGCAACTGGCTTATACGTGTGCCTATTTTTCTGATCCGGAAATGTCTCTGGAAGCAGCACAAATTGCAAAGATGGACCATGTTTGCCGTAAGGTCGGATTAAAACCGGGAGATACGGTTGTTGAAGCGGGGTGTGGCTGGGGCGCTTTGGCTTTACATATGGCCAAATATTATGGTGCCAAAGTGAAAGCCTTTAATATTTCGCACGAACAGATCGTCTATGCGCACGAACGTGCCAAGGCGGAAGGTTTGAGTGATCGCGTGGAATTTGTGGAAGATGACTGGCGGAATATCACCGGTAGCTATGACTCATTCGTGTCTGTCGGAATGCTGGAACATGTTGGCCTGAAAAATTATGAAAAACTGGGAGAAGTAATATCCCGTTGTCAAAGGCCCCGTGGTCGTGGACTAGTGCATTCCATCGGCTGCAACTCGCCGCGTGTGTTAGATAGTTGGACGACAAAACGAATATTTCCCGGTGCGCATGTTCCCAGTTTGAGCGAGATGATGCAAATTTTCGAGCCTTCGAAATTATCGATTCTTGATGTCGAAAACATTCGCCTGCATTATGCTCTCACGCTGGAACACTGGTTGGAAAGGTATGAACAGAATATCGATCAGGTCAGAGAAATGTTCGATGAGAAATTCATCCGTACCTGGCGTCTCTATCTTTCGGCTTCGATAGCCGCATTTCGTTCCGGCTCACTGCAATTGTTTCAGGTTGTCTTTACGAATGGCGGAAATAATGAGATCCCCTGGACCCGTGCCGGTTTGTATCAGGATCAATCTTCAGAATCAATAAAAGGATAATGCGCTGATGGAGGGTGAGACGTGCGATGTCCTGATTGTGGGTGGAGGGCCGGGAGGTTCTTCCTGTGCCCGTGGCCTGCGTGATTCCGGGCTGGATGTCTTGATCATGGACAAGGCGACGTTTCCGCGGGATAAGGTCTGTGCGGGCTGGATCACGCCGCCGGTTGTTGATCTACTTGACCTGGATCTGGCGGATTACGCCCAGGAACATGCTCTGCAGCCGATCACCCGCTTTCGAACCGGTATTATCGGTGGCAGCGCGATTGAGACCGAATATGGGAAGACGGTCAGTTATGGCATTCGTCGTTGTGAATTTGATGACTATTTGCTCAAACGTTGTGGTGCGCGCATCCAATTGGGAACGCCTCTGAAAACGATGGAACGAAATGAAGGCGGTTGGCTGATTAATGGTTCTCTGCAGACAAAACTGGTCGTGGGGGCAGGCGGTCATTTCTGTCCGGTGGCCCGCGGATTGAATCAGGAGCATCAGTCAGAAAAGTCCGTCGTGCTGGCACAGGAAACAGAATTTGAACTGACTCCCGAGCAGCAGAGTGTGTGCCACGTGCAACCGGATACGCCGGAATTGTATTTTTGCCGCGACTTAAAAGGATATGGCTGGTGTTTTTATAAAGACGGCTATCTGAATGTCGGGATGGGACGGGAAGGTGAAAAACAACTGTCGGCGGTCCGCGATGAGTTTACGGACTATCTGGATCAAGAGGGACGCGTACCCAAGGAGATCCTTGGTAAGTTTAAAGGCCACGCTTATCGTCTGTATGGTTTGCAAAAACGGACGATTAGTGACGAGGGAGTCTTGCTGGTGGGGGATGCGATCGGGATGGCATCGCCGCAAAGTGGAGAAGGCATTCGCCCTGCGATCGAAACAGGGTTCATCGCCGCGGATGTGATTCGCAGTTGCCAGCAGGATTATACTAAGGATCGTTTGGCCGTTTATCAGGAGAAGCTGTTTCAACGATTTGGCGAATGGACGGATCATCCGGAAGCGAGCCTCATCCCGGCGGCGTTCCGTCAATTTCTGGGACGGCAACTCATGTCGACCCAGTGGTTCACGCGCAAAGTACTGCTCGATCACTGGTTCTTACAACAACATTTACCGCCACTGGTCCGTAATTAACTCAATTTCGACCATTCGAGTTCGATCCCCTGCTTTGTGAGGGTGGTCTGGAAATCCTGGAGCTGGCGTTGATCGTTACGAATTTGACGCGGAGTCGTTTTTTGGGTAATCGCGTGCGCACATAAGGCACCGGCTGCTTCACCGATGGACCATTCGACGGGATGCAGACGGTAGCAACCGTTCGAGATATGTGTCGTGCCGACATTTTTGCAAGCGGGTATCAGATTTTCGACACGCTGCGGAATCATCGCGCCCATCGGAATCTGAAAGGGCACGCTGCCCATATCGATGTAGTTATCGCCTCCGGTGCTGGGATGCAGGTCCAGATGGTAATAGCCGATGCCGACGGAATCAGCGAATGGTTTTGCAAGCAGTGGCTTATGATCCTTGCCCATTTCTTTGAGCCGCTCGGAATAGGTCAGGTCCTGTTCCTTGATGGTGAACTCGGCCCGGATGCGGCGGGACTCGCGAATATAAGGATATTTTGCCAGCCCGTCTTCGGTGCCGACAATATCCTTGCGCAGACGCAGCCCTTTCCAGCCCTGTTTGCCGTCCGGACGGGGCGCTTCGGTTTGCAGCCAGTAGAGTAAAGAAAGGCTGAGTTGTTTCGCGGCATTGATGTGCTGCTCGCGCTCGGCTGGAGAGACATCAGTGATATTGCCCTGCATGTAATCATTCTGCGGCCAGTTCACGACGGTGATATCGCTGGCATAAGAGCCGGGAGTGAAGTTGTTGCGATCAATCATCCGGCGGTAAAGCCAGAGATTCAGCGATTTGGTTTTGGGTGGCGCGGTTTCCCTGCCACACGGTACAAAAGAAAGCGTTTTGGGTTTTAACGTGCGCGGGTATGAATAGAAGAGAGAAAGAATTTTGCCCGACCAGGCGGGCGTTAACGGGGGAACGTGATTGTTCCAGAAATCATACATCGCCGGGCGTTCGATGGTGTGGTCTTCCCCTTCGAGATGATCGATGGCAAAACAATGAGTAAATGCCTGAATGTTGGCGGGATTAGCATGTTCCGGCGCATGTGGCTCATTGGTTTCTGCCTGTGATTCTGCACCCAGCACGTATTCGGTCCCGGTTAAAGGCAGCAGATCCCCTTCTTCGCTGGCGTCGATGAAGTATTGGGCATGCAGTGTGACCGGTTTATCTGATCCCAGTAACTGGCAGGTGACGGTTTCAATGCGGTCGCCGGTCTGACAGGCTCTGAGGGGGTGCGTATTCAGGAGTAATGTCAACTGGCCGCGGCTGATTTCGGGAGCCAGCATCGACTGCAGGGCCGCAATGCCGACTTTCGGTTCGTGACAGATGCGCGAAACGGAACCATTACCCGGATTTAGATTGGCGATCTGTTGCGCTTTACTGGTCAAGGGATAATGCTGCTTGTAATAGCTGCGAATCAGAGTTCGCAGTTGCGCATACGATTGTGTACGGCCAAACGATTCAATCCACTGATGCTCATCGGGAGGGACCGCCTGCTGTGAGATCTGTCCTCCGATCCAGTCTGTGGGTTCCGTCAGAATCACGCGGGCACCGTTGCGGCAGGCGGCTAACGCAGCGGCGCACCCCCCCAGGCCGGCACCGATAATCACGACATCGGCTTTGAGTTCCTTCGGGGAGGAAGCGTAACACTTGCGCGATAACAATACCTGTAGGAAGGTGGGACTAAAGATACCAGAACCAAAGATGCCAAACTGCTGTAAAAATCGTCGTCGTTGCATGAAATTCATTTTCAGGATTGAGGAGAGATTAATCGAGGATGGAAGATTATGATAACTGGTAACGAAGCTCCTGATTCGATCTGGGAACTACTTTTAGTATAACGAAAGAAAGACCTGACGGAAGGGATTCTTCGTTTTCACCAGTAGTGTGGTAGGGAAAA
>NZ_CALFPF010000540.1 GCF_937919775.1 uncultured Gimesia sp. | reverse complement strand
CTAACAATGTTCTTATTATCATGGCGCAATGGGGCTGGTTTGAAAACTGTTTCGACAAAGATATTCTGCGATCGACCAAAGAGACCATTTCAGCGAAAACTGGCATGGACTGTTAAAGAACTGTCTGTTAGAACACTGGCCGGGTTCGTCTTTCAAAACTGGAAATGGAGTTCTGCATGTTTACAAGATTTTTTGTTGTATTGTTTTGTTTGACAGGAATACATGACCTTTGTCTGGCAGAGACCTCAGCACCTGTTCCCAGACATCAGCCGAAAGACGATGCGGCGATTTTGGCTAAAGTAAAAACGATTCAATTTGGTCCCTTCGAGTTAAAGGCAAAAGATCTGAAATTGAGTTCCACGTATGATGATCAGAATCGAATCAGTCTCACCGGCAACGCTCAGCTTACGTGTGGGCAAACCCGGTTTTCGGCAGACCGAATTGAGGTTTCTTATAAGGATCAACAAGATCTGGGAATGAGTCTGGAAGGTAATATCGAAATTGAAAACGAGCGGGATCAGCTGCGGCTGTTTGCACGGTATGCCAGCCTGATTAATCATGCTCAGGGGCGTTTGGTGATTTTAGGTAGTAGAGACCGAGAGCATGTCACTCTGCTGCGAACCAGCAATCAGAAAACGACTCAGATTGAAGCCTCCAGAATTCAGCTCCTTTTTTCCAACCTACATACACTGCGAATTACTGCCTTTGATAACGTCAGTATTACAGAACGCCTGGCCAGATCGACTGATCTGGTGGAAATTGAGCCCTCAGCCCAGAGTGAATTTGATTTCTTTGACGGGATTTCGATTACTGAGGTCCAGATTGATTCGAAAAAAAGCCAAAACAGGACTCGTCAGTCGCGCACGGAAGCTGAGAAACTGCAACTGCTTAAATAAGCTTTTGCAAAAACGATCCACTCCGAAGGTCCCAATACAGAGAACAATCTCTGCTGTTTTCCAATCTGAAAAACGCTCTTGACCCGTTTTTCGCTTTACAATAAGCTTCCGATCCACATAACTCTCTCTCTCAAATCAAATCTCAATTCTCTTCAGGTTTTCTGCTTTGTCGATTCCGGCACTGTTTGATCACTCAAGTCGTAGTTCAGTTTTCCTAACTGGATAAGGGCAGGTTTTATAAACGCCTGGCTGCTTGAGGATCTCATTGCGTTCGGAACCGGTCTCTGTTGAAAACAAACTTTCTGAAAAGACTATTTTCTCACAAACGGGGTCGTACTGTGAAGAACTCTGTCAATCTATTCATCGTTGTAATCACGCTGGCAGCCGGTATTTCGGGGTGTCAGAAACTCAATTTGAACCCGGCCAACTGGTGGAACCCGGCCAGCCTGCGTTCGCAAAGTCCTGATGAGGAAACTTCCGAAACGGAAGATTTTGAGTCGAAAGTGGAAACCCCTTTCGTCGGAGATTACACACAAATTACCGGTAAAAACCTGATTGCGCTACAAGGCGTGGGGCTGGTGACCGGCTTGAAAGGGACGGGCGGCAATCCTCCTCCCTCGGTGCATCGTGAAGCGTTACTGCGCGAGATGCGTCGTCGGAATGTCAAAAACCCGAACCAGATCTTACGCGATCCTTCCACGGCGCTGGTGATTGTAAAAGCATATCTGCCTCCTTTGATAAAAAAAGGAGAGCCGTTTGATGTGGAAGTTTATCTGCCCGGAAACAGTGAAGCGACCAGCCTGGAAGGGGGCTGGTTAATGGAATCTTACCTCGCGGAACAGGCCATGATTCAGGGACGCGGTCTCCTGAAAGGTCATATTCTCGCGAAGGCACAAGGTGCGATTTTGATTCCGCCGATCTCGGAAGAAGACCGGAAAGAAGGAGTGGCCGGCATTCTGCGTCGTGGTCGCATTCTGTCAGGCGGTATTTCCGTTGCGGAAGATCGCGATCTGGCATTGTACCTGCGAAATGATTTCAAAAGTATTCGAAACGCGCAACGTATTGCGGATCGAATCGGCGGTCGGTTCCACCACTTTGACAAATTCGGCATCGAAGAGCCACTGGCGGAAGCCAAGACCGATAAAAAAGTCGTCTTGAAGCTGAAGCCCCGCTATAAACACAACGATTCACGCTATCTGCAGGTCGTACGAAATATT
>NZ_CALFPF010000539.1 GCF_937919775.1 uncultured Gimesia sp. | reverse complement strand
AACAGGTTAGGCACCAGGACTTCGAGCGCCATTCGTCCCGTTCCCAGGTAGAAATCCAGGAATCCGTCATTATCAATATCACCGAAGTTACAACCCATTGGCATCAAATCAAGATTCAGACCAACTTCCTCAGCCACATCATGAAACCCATCTTTGCCCTTGTTGCGATAAAGGCATGGTGAGGTAGGCTTTTCCGGCATGTCGAGCGAAATGGCTACGAAATCGGCAAGGGTGCTTGTGTAATCATTCACGTAGATATCGAGCTGCCCATCGTTGTCGTAGTCCCAGAACCAACAGGCGAAACCGTGCGCCGGACCAGTGATTCCGAGGTCCGGTGCCACATCTCGAAAGGTCCCGTCCGCCTCCTGGTGATAAAGCCTGCAGACAGTGTTCATGTTTGAAACGAATAGATCGAGGCGGCCATCCTGATCGTAGTCTCCCCACGCGACTCCTTTTGTACATTGCTCATTCAATACGCCAAGTTTGGCAGCAACATCGACAAATTTGTTGTTTCCTTCGTTGTGATACAGTCGGCACCGGTTTTGTGGAACTGGTCGCGGATTGGCCCCAGGAAACGGAGAGACATATTCGCCACCAACATACAGATCGAGCAGGCCATCGTTATCGTAATCCCCCCAGGCCGCCGTTTCTGACGAAATCGGCTCATTCAATCCGCAGCCAATCGTCACATCCTCAAACCGACCGTTTCCAGAATTCCTTAACAACGACATTCGCATTGGAATCTCCCACCCGCCGCGAAGAAGCAGCACATCCAGATTCCCATCGTTATCGTAATCGGTCCGGACGGCATTCAGCGCGTAGATCTGGTCAGCCAGGCCAGCCTCATCCGATTTGTCGATGAAGTTCCCGTTCCCATCATTAACGAAGAATGACGCCCCGCGGTCGATGTCAAGGGACGTGGTCAACAGATCCGGGAGGCCATCTCCCGTAAAGTCATCAAACACACTTCCCCCGGCCTGGTTCGGTCCCCGGTCAGTCAGCCCCACCAGGGTGGTAACATTAAAAAAGCGGCCGACATCAACTGACGACGTGAATTGATCCAGCGGAATCCGGTATTGAAGTGGTACTTGCTCCGGGTACTCGCCCAGCGTCATCCAGGCAAGATTCAGCAGCCAGCGGACACGCAAATCACCCGGCGCTGTCTCCAGGTATTCAGTAAAGATCCTGGCCGCTTCGCGAGACCCGGATTTGTTCTGATGAACGGCCGCCTCGGCAATTGGGAGGATACAACTGGAAGGGCCGACGCACTGAATGCAGTTCTCGAGTTCCCCACGGCGAAATGCCAGAACCCCGAGAATCGCACGGAGATTTGCCCGAACCTCAAGCGGCATTCCGTTGTTTTCGCCGATTAAGATCGCTTTCTCCGTCGCCTCGACCGCTTCTTCCAGCTTTCCTTCATAGGTCAACATTAAGCCAATCTGGAAGTAGAGACGAGCGATTTCCAGGTCCTCCGGCCCCCCCGACTTTTCAAATTTCGCCAGAACATCCTTCATTTCAGCCAGCCCCGCGCTGCCTCGTTTGGCCAAAGCGTTTCGCAGATCTTCCAGTGAATTTGGATCCCGAATTTCCCCTGTGTAACGATTGGCCAAAGCGATTCCAGCATCAGCCAACTGAGACTTATCGAGGTAGACTTCGCCGTTGTGTAACAGTTCGGCTGGAGCATGATCCGCAGCAGACACAGGATCAGATTCACCAGCTGCGTCGCGATCTGTTCGATCACCCTTCTGAACAATGATCATCGCTGCAGCGACAACGAAAACCGCGCCCAGAGCAAATACAAGTTTCAGTCGATTCATGGTTATATCTTCTAATTGAACTGGTCGAGATCTGAAAAAGGGGTCTGACCCTCTCCGGCAACGCTGTGAAGCATTTTTTGGGGAATGTGTAAATTCAGTTAACGTAGGGTGGGACCAGCGAGCAACGCGAGCGCCGGCCCACCGGGGTGTCGCCGACACATGGTGGGCCGGCACGGCTTATCAGCCGCTTGTCCCACCCTACGATTCTGGAACCAATGAATACACGGGGAAAAATACTTCACAGCGTTGCCTCTCCGGGCAGAAATATCTGCAGTGCTGGCTGCCCTCCAAAGAGTCAGACCTCTTTTTCAGATACGAATCTACTGTGGAGTCTTGCTGATTTGGACCCGCCTGCCAAGGTCGCGGCAGACTTCCTCCTGCTGCTCGTCGCCGATTCGTTGGTATAGCTCCGCCAAATGGCTCCAGGTCCTGGGATTGGAAGGGTCGAGATCTGTTGATTTTCGGGCTGCATCAATTGCTTTTTGAGTTTCGTTGAGCTGAGACAACAAGCCTGAGTAGCGTCCCCACGCTGTTGCATCATTGGGCTGAACTTCAAGATAGTCTTCGAGCAATCGGCGGCCCGTTTCGATTTTTCCCCGATTCAGTTGCAGTGTTGCAGCAGTTAGAAGCGTCCGTTCCCGGTCGGGGTCCATCGCCAGGACTCTGGTGCAATAACTCAAGGCTTCTTCTGTGCGTCCGTCGATGGCGGAGCAGGTGCCCAATGCTTCCAGAACTTCGACATCACTGGGACGCGAGGCCACCACTCCCTTAAGGATTTGCAATGCCTGTTGCGCGAAGTTGCGACTCGTGTAACGCTCTGCTCGTTCTGCCAGCCACAGCCCTCTGGCTCGGGCGACGACAATTTGAAGCAATCTCGTTTCGGCATCGTCGTACAACTCGGGTGCATCATCCGGCTGGCTTTTTGGTGAGGACGACGTTTGAGGCAATCGCAGAATCCGATGGTCCGTCTGTGTTGTGTGCGGAACGTCTGAGGCATCAAGCCTTGGCATGTGACACGCGATGCACGAATCATCCGCCTGGCGTATACGGCGTTCTGACTCCTCCAGCACGCAACCGTGGTCAAGGTGACAGGTCAGGCATTGTGAACGATACAAAGCACTCTGTTCTTCTTTCGGTGTTCTGGAGTGCGGGTCATGGCAGGTCGTACACCCCATCCGTCCTGCGCTGCCAAGGTAGCACCGGCTGGATCGCATTTGTTCGACCTGGCTGACAGCCCGAGTCCGGCCATCGTCCGTCGTTCGTTTGCCCCCGACAAAAATCAGGTAGGTGTCTTCAAGTCGGGTGCCTGGGAGAAAGCCTCCGAAGTGGCTTCCGTCTCGCAAAAAACGGCCTTCACCGGAAAGGTGACATTGAGTGCAAACATCTTCCCGGCGGCCCGGATCGAGTCGCGAGGGATTAATAATCGGATCCGAACCGACCGATTCTTCCCGCTGGTGAAACTCAATATGATTCACTCCCGGGCCGTGGCATCGTTCGCAGCCAATAGCAATTTCACGAAACGGGGGATCATCGAAAACATCTGTGCGACTTGTCAGGTTCATTTGCCCCGAATGACATTCCAGGCATTCAGACGGAACGCGACGACTAAATCGCCGATGGAATGGAAGCTTGAATCCCGGAGAAAGATCCCATTTGCCTCCGCTGGCGTACCAGCCAATCGGGGACATGTACAACATCCCGTTGCGATTGAAAAGGTACGATCGCCCCTGAGTACCAGAACCAACCACGAACTCGATTTTAACCGCCTGATCATAAACCGTCTTGCCGTCGATGTCTGCGAGACGTTCATGGTGAAAAACGCCTTCTGCTGTCCGAACAATCGAATAGTAATGGCGACCATCCGGCGAGAATGAATTGTGCTGATCGTAGTCTTCAAGCGGCGTTTCACTTCCGATCCGGCACATGGACTGCCCCATGCCACTGGAGTGGTAATTTGCAGTGACTTCAGCGTGGCACTCAGCGCATCGATCGCTTCCGGCAAACCTGGTTAGC
>NZ_CALFPF010000538.1 GCF_937919775.1 uncultured Gimesia sp. | reverse complement strand
GTATTGTCGTATTCACTGCGGCGGACATCGTAGAAGCCATATCCACCGGCGATCCACTGATCGTTGACCATATGGCGGTAGGCCAGACCAAAATTGCCTTCCGCCGCAGAGTTATCGAAGATGTTGCCCCGTAAATCGGCAAAGAACAGACTTTCTTCATCTTGCGCCAGCGGAATAAACAGTAACCCCTGCCCCGTTTCGTTCTGACCGCCACCTATCCCTGTCAAGTCGAAGTAGGCACGATACAGGTAATCGTCCTCTTCCAGCCATTCCGGATCCTGGGCGGGTAAAGTCGAAGGCATCAGTAAAAACAGTGCGATGCACGTCAAGCAGTTCAGCGCAGACTGAGATCGGGCGAACATGAAAATCTCTTTTGTTTATTATCTCGTTTCAAATATAATGGTTTGATTTACATACAGGCCCTCAACAACTATCTCGACTTTTAGGAGGTTTTTCCTGCATGGACTCCTGGTCTACAACTAGACATCGATACAAATCAAAGATGTTCCAGTATCGGTTAGTTAAACTGCACAATATATACGGCAGCGCGTGAAACGTGTTTTGCGACAGTAAACCACGTTCCTATGATTGGATACTTTAGTTGACAGGCGCTGTAACAATGTTATCCAAGAGTGGCAGGCTTCACAGCGCGTTGCATGACTCCCAGAACTTTGACCGGATCACAACCGTAAATCCCGGAGCCCCAGGCGGCATTGGCTTCAACGACAGCCCAACCACAATCTTTGATCAATCCGACATCCAGAACGACAGCCTCCGGCAATGAAACATCCGGATTGGACAGGAGTTGTTCGGCAAATCGCCGAGCATCTCGCACTTCACTCTCAGGAGCCTGATAGTTGTCCAGTTTCGACAGTCGCCCATTGCGCAGGTAAGGCGACATCGCCTGGACTGTTCGATCCATCACGAAACATCGATACTCAACTTCAAATTTCACAGGTTCCGCCAGAAGAACAGGCATCGTGTCTTCGAAGTCAGCCGGAAGATCCCGTCCGCTGGCATAAACCTTCGCTTGAAACGATTTATCATTCGGAGGTTTGATGAAAGTTGGTTTTTCACACAACCGCGCTGTTCCAAACGTATTTAACTGAATATTCCGCAGGCGATACTTCTCAGGTAAGTGAACGAGCCAGTCCGATGCCGGTTCCAGTAAGGTCAATTGCAGTTTTTCTGCGATGATCGGAGCGTAGATCGCTTCCACATACAAGGCGATCCCCGCCTTAAGATCCAAATCAACTGGCACATCTAATCCGCGCACACGCTCCACATGCCAGCCAGATTTGATCGCTGCCCGCCAAAGTGTCTGATTGTCTTCGCTCGGCCGTGCCGAGAGTAACAGTGTTGTCATGTTGAGTTTGCCTGATTGTTAAACTTCATCATTGTTTTATACTGACTCGCTGAATGTTAATCCTTCCCGATCCGCCCAGCGATTGAGGATCTCCCGAACGGTCTCGCCGGGTTCGCAGTTATGCTTACCACTGGCCTGCTGGATGATTTTCGACTTTGGCAGCACTTCGATCGTCAATTGACGTCGCCTGCGTTTTCCTGTCTGAACTTTCAGTGACCAGATCGAAGTTTTGCGGCGGGCACAGACTGAGACATAATCTGAAACGCAATGGTTCATGATTCGCCCTTCGTTATACAGTTGCCGCGGTGTGAGTAATTCCTCAATACTCCACGCGATTCCGTCCTGCTCAAAATGAAAAGCATCGATTTTACTTCGTTCCCAGGGGAAATCCAGAGGATCCACATCTGGTGGTGGCATCATCCCCTTTTCAATCAGTTCGGAACGCCAGTTTCCCATGTGACGCCTGAGCGACATTAAAGAACGTCCGCGTAATGAGAAATCAGGCTGAACCGGATTATCCCCTGCCCCCCTGCCCCAAACTGTTTCTGCTGGTTCAAATCGCTGTTGATGGATAAACTGAACAATATCTACAATTTCGTCTGTGGAAAGAGGTGCATTCTGAATCAGAAAACGAATCACAGACGCCCAGAACGCTTCTGCTCCGTTCGGAGCCCACAAACAGGTTTTCCTGATCAGAATGCGGGCCAGTCGTTCGTCGCCGCCCAGAGATAGAACCTGTGACCAGCGGTACGTTTCTAATGGACGCAGATCATCAGGTGCCTGCATGAAAAATGCAGCCATCCGTTTTGTGATCTGAAAATGAGGCAAAACAGGAAATCGTCGAATACTCTTTCCGGCTGCCAGATGCAAATACAGTTTCATTCCCCACTGCGCGTTGTGCTCGCCCCACCAGACAGGCGCCATGAAATTCGGTACGGGGTACTTGTCAAACAGATGCTGCACCAGCGAACGCATTTGCACAAACGGACTGGCGTCAGGAACAGCCCAGGTTTCGGGAGACCTTTGCCAGGCATGTCTGCGGCGTGTCATTCGCACGCCAGCCTGTATGACTCGCTCTGCATCTGATGGGTTAAGAAAACCGGTTCCCGAGACAGGCGCAAGCAAACGGGACCTGGAACGGATCACATGGATCAACTGCCAGAACTGTTTACTCTGTTTCTTTAGTGACTGAGCGCGTCTACCCTCCGTCGGGCGTGATATTTCTGTTGTTGAGAGGTCATGGTATTGGTACAAGAAATTAAGGGAACGGGCAGATCGGCGATGTATATACATCGCCCCGGAAGTAACATCATTCGCGCAGCGCGCACCAGTGATGCGTGACTCCACAATGATCAGATTGAACCCGTATTTCTTCGCATAACATTGACCAGTAGCTTGACGTGCCTGACAGACATGAGGCGGAACCAGAACACGGAAACCGTGTCTTATTGACAACGACAGCCGCATCACGATATGAGTGCTGCTGTAGAACTAACGCTTTCGACACAGAGCCCTGACACTGGTTCGGCATTACTCAAGAAAACATTCCGATACCTATTCTGAATTCCATATTTTCTCAATCACTACTTTATTCTAATCACCGAACCTTCTTCCTTCTGTCGTGTCTACTTTCGCAAACCACTCTATTCTCTGCCCCACGGGAGGTGTCTGATGAAATTCTACGAATTTGACGAAAGACCGTTTTTTTGAAACGATGAGCAAACGCCGCAAAGGTTTTCCGTCCGAAAACCAGGTCAAGCGGGGTACGCGGATCGTGCATGGCGACAAGCTGCTGGAAGAAAAGCTGGGCCGCAATGATTTGTACCCCTGCGGTTCCGGCAGGCGATTTAAAAAGTGTTGCCTCCAGCAAGGCTGCTTTCGACGGCGTCAACCGCGATCACTTTTTTCAGAGAATAAGCAGCACATCAGCGACGTTCTGAGTCTGTGTGTTCATTTTTCAGGCATTGAGTTCTCAGAACAGCAGTTTTCTGTCAGAATCAACGCAGATGTTCTGTGTTTCCTGACGCTGCTGAACCAGAAACATCCCCTTCACTTTTATTAAAGAGAGTCCGGACCGATGGGCAGTTCCCACGATCAATTTGTTAAATATCCACGGACATCTCATCCGTTCGGCTCTACGGGGACCAGACTCAATCGCTGATACTGACTGAAAATTGAGAAACGAATACCATGAATCAACGAGTCCACCACCATTCAAACCTGATCTATTCTGAGGGGTCCCAAATCGTGACGGTGAAAGAGATCATCGGCCCCAATGGTCGCACGCTGCATCCCCGCGGTGCGGTGGGAGTCATTGTACGGTCGCCGCGCGATCTGGATCATTCGTATCGAGTGAAATTTCCGGATGGTGTCGAAGAAGCGCTGAAGGCGGATGAACTGACGTTGTTAGCCGGTTTCAAAGAGGGCGAGATCGGCAACAGTGAAATCAACGCCCATCGCAGCGATCTATTCGAACGCGTGATTTTCAAATGCATTATCGGCTCCCGGGCCTTTGGTCTGGAGGACGATCAATCCGACACCGACTATCGTGGCGTTTATCTGCCCCCCGCTGAATTGCAGTGGTCGCTGTATGGCGTGCCGGAGCAACTGGATTGTCATGAGACACAGGAAACCTACTGGGAACTTCAGAAGTTCCTGGTGCTGGCGTTGAAGGCAAACCCGAACGTACTGGAATGTCTCTATACTCCCCTGATCGAAAAGGTGACTCCCCTAGGCCAGGAGCTGCTGGACATGCGGGAGATCTTTCTGACGCGGATTGTGTACCAGACTTATAACGGCTACGTGATGTCGCAGTTCAAGAAGATGCAGACTGATATCAAGAATCAGGGAAAGGTCAAATGGAAACATGTGATGCACCTGATTCGGCTTTTGATCTCGGGGATCAAAGTCTTGAGTGAAGGCTTTGTCGTTGTTGATGTCGGCGAATATCGTGAGCAACTGCTGGCGATTAAACGGGGTGAAATCCCCTGGGACGAAACTGAGAAATGGCGAAAAAGTCTGCATAAAGAGTTTGAACAGGCGCTGGCAGAAACCAGACTGCCGGACCGACCCGATTATGAAAAAGCCAACGCGTATTTAATCAAAGCACGCCAACTGGCAACGCTGAAAGAACTGCCATGAACATTGATCCCCGCCTGCAAAGCCAAATCGAACAACATCCGTATCCGCTGCTGTTCGCTACCATCAGCGGCTCGCATCTTTACGGTTTCCCTTCTCCTGATTCCGATTACGATCTGCGAGGCGTGCATCTGTTACCCCTGGAAACCGTGATCGGTTTGAAAGAAGGACAGGAAACTGTCGAGCGTTCGCGGATTGTCGACGGACTCGAGATTGATCTCGTCACACATGATATCGGCAAGTTCTTTCAGTTAATGCTCAAGAAGAACGGCTACGTGCTGGAGCAGCTGCTCTCGCCGCTGGTTGTCTACTCGACCCCCGAATATGCAGAGTTGAAGGCACTGGCTGCGGACTGTGTAACGAAATATCACGCATACCATTATCTGGGTTTTGCGGCGACGCAGTGGAAACTGTTCCAGAAAGAAGATCCGCCGCGGGTCAAACCGCTGCTCTATGTCTATCGGGTTCTGTTGACGGGTCTGCATCTGATGCGGACTGGCGAAGTCGAACCAAACTTGATCACGTTAAACGAATCGGCTGGGTTGTCGTACATTCCCGAGTTGATAGAGCGCAAGCTGCACGGAGCAGAGCAATCAACGCTGGATGCCGCCGACATGGAATTTCACGGACGTGAATATCAGCGACTTGTGGTAGAACTGGAACAGGCGATGGAGACATCGAGTCTGCCAGAGAAGCCTCGGGCCACTGAGGCGTTGAATGAGCTGCTGGTACGAATTCGTCTGGCCAACCGGAAAGCATAACATTTGGAATTTTCTGATTGCTCACCGACGGCATCCCCTCTCCATCTGAGCAACGCAGTGCGTTACAGAAAGGCCAAGGAAGTGCCCGGCTCTGGGCTCAAAAAGGTTTACTGCATAATGCACGCAATTGTGAATTTTCAATGAGTATTCTTGCCAGGCAGACATTCTGTCGTATGATGAACTCCTGTTTCCAGACATCTTCCTGTCAACATGTTTTTTGAAGATGTGTTTCATCAGGATTGAGATCATGAATATTTTTCACCATATATTTATCTTTGCTGTTGCCTGCTCGCTGATTTGCGAAGCGGTGCCGTTGGCAGATCTAGCTGCCGCTGAACCCGACAAAACCGGTCAAGCCGGTGAGCAGTATGGATTACAGTTTGACGGCAAGGACAGCTATGTCACTCTCCCTCATCTCAAATTTGACGACTGGGGCGCGTTCACAGTGGAAGCCTGGGTCAAAGACTGGAACGGGAGGATCTGCTGTCAGGGGAAACAGGGCGATCCCGAAAACAGCCTCTGGATTTCGATCCGTGCCAACGGACACTCGACCGGCTGGGAGAGCGAGAACGGAACAAACTACGCGGTCGCCGCAGACCCAAATTCCATTGAAGGGTGGGACCATGTGGCGCTGGTGTTCGACGGAAAAGAACAATCCATCTACCTTAACGGTAAGCAGATCCATCGGGCAGCGGCTCCGAAGCCCGGTCCCTTCGACCCAAACCGACAATTCTTCATCGGTGCTCAGGAAAAATGGAAAGAGACTCAGACTAAACCAGCGGAATTAAATGGTAAAGGCGTCATGCGCTTGTTTCGCATTTCCAAAGTCGCCCGCTACGACAAAGAATTTATACCGGAGAAAACCCCCGGCACAGACGATGACACAATTGTCTTATTCAACGTTGCCACACCAGATAAATCGCAACTGCTGGATGCATCAAAAAACAAACTGCACGGGACCCTTCACAGCGTGAAGTGGGTCACCGTGCAGGATGACTAAGTAAGTATGGTATTCCCTGCTCACACAGTATTGAGTTGCGGCTTAGCAGACAATACGCCATCTAGACTCATTCTGCCCGATCCATTCGCAATCAGAAACAGCATCGTTCCCATGAGTGCCAGGTTCTTCATGAAGTGAATCATCTGCCCCTGCTTCGCCTGTGCATCCTCGATCGTCCAGAAATCGTGGAAGTAATAGGTTGCCAGTACCAGGAACACCAGCAGCAGGCCGGCACCGATCCGCGCTTTGAAACCAACGATGATGGAAAGACTGCCGACAATCAGAAACACAATCGCGCCCGCCAGCATCAGTTTTGGTAGCGGCACCCCTTCTGAAGCCATATATCCGGCGATATTGTTGAAGTTTGGAATCTTGTTTCCGACGGCGCTCATCAGAAAAATGGTGGCTATCATAATCCGTCCGAATACAGTAACCAGCCCTTGAACAGTCGTATTTGTCATCAATATCGCTCCCTGTGATTAAAAATGTGAGTGGTTTCAAAAATGAAAATGTTATTTCACGCCAGATCAAACAGCATGATCTCGGCGTCGTCCGTTGCCTGAATGGTAAGTTGTTTCTCTTCACTGACAGCCACACCGTCGCTGGTCGACAAAGACACTCCGTTGAGTAACACGGAGCCGCGCAAAAACTGCAGCCACGCATGGCGGCCGGTCTCTATTTCGTGAATCACCTGCGCCTGAGTATCGAGTTGCGCGAGGTAGATCGACGCGTCCTGATGAATCATCAACGATCCATTCAAAGCCGTCGGAGACACCACCAGGCGCAACTGATTCTGTTGCTCACCGACAGGAAACCGTTTCTGTTCGTAACCTGGCTCAATCCCTTTCCGTTCGGGAAACAGCCAGATCTGGTAGAGATGAACGGGTTCCGTATCAGATGGATTGAATTCACTGTGTGTGATGCCCGTACCTGCGGACATCCGCTGAAATTCACCAGGGTAGAGTACTTCTCCGTTGCCCATCGAGTCTTTATGTTCCAGAGCCCCTTCCAGCACATACGTGATAATCTCCATGTCACGATGCGGGTGAGTTCCAAAACCTTGGCCGGCTTCGACACGGTCTTCATTCATCACCCTCAATGAGCGAAAACTCATGTGGTCCGAGTCCTGATAGGTGGAAAATGAGAATGTATGATAGGTGTCAAGCCAGCCGTGATTCGCGTGGCCTCGTTCCTTTGCTTTTCTAACCTGTAACATGCTTTGTCTCCCTGTTTCAAATTTTGATTCAAACATCATATTAGTTTACATATCAACTATTTGAATAAAAAAAATCAACCGGCGATTTCTGTCGCCCGCAATGATTGACGTGCCTTCACCAGCAGTCGATTCAATTCCTTGAGTTCCTTCCGTGTCAATTGACCGATCAGCTGTTCGTGGAGCGCTAATCCCGGCGGGTCAATTTCCTTGAGCAGCTTGAGTCCCTTTTCCGTCAATGCCACATACACCACGCGGCGATCTTTATGGCAACGTTCTCTTGTGACGAGTTCCTGTTTCTCCAGCCGATCGATCAGACCGGTGATCGCAGGCACCACCTGCACCATGCGGTCTGCAATCTCCAGACTGGGCATGGGTTTCCCTTCGCCACGTAGAATCCGTAACACATTGTATTGAGAAGACGTTAAACCGTACTCCCGAAACAACCTGCCCAGACGGTTCCGAAACTGATCGCCGGTTCTCAAGACATTCAAGACCGCTTCGACTTCGGGTGACTGAAATGCCTGTCTCTTCTTTAATTCCCGTTGAAGCTGATTGATTACCACGACCCTGTTTCCCCTTTCGTCTTTATTACATTATATATAAACTATCGTCATGTCAATATATTTTCTGGAATTTTTTATTACTTTATTTGGGCGTAGACACCGCTTGATCTGAAAAACTCCTAACCCATTGGTATCAATTGTGTTACCTATATGGCTTTCGTGCCGTCACAGGTTTTCGGCGTCACCATTTCCGGGCCACAGCAACCTGACTGGGCGTAGAGTTCGTCCTTCGCGTCGGCTTCGAGAACCACAAAAACTTCCCATTTGTGTCCATCCGGGTCCACCGCCCAGACCTTGTCCTGCACGGCGTAGCAACAGGTGGTCGCTTCCTCGGTGATGGTCTTGATATCAGCCGCCTTGAAACGTTCGAGAGCAGCGTGAACCTCGCCCACTGATTTAACCTGGATCCCAAAGTGAGCAGACCCGCCTTCGACGGCCACGTCGCCGTCCACTTCATTCAACGAGAGATTGACAGAAGGATCAACGGGTTCAAATTTGGCATAGCGCGGCCGTTCCTTGCTCGGCGGTACACCCAACAGGATTTCATAAAACTGTTTTGACTGTTCCAGATTGGAAACGGTCAAAGCTACATGCAGGCGAAAGTTGCCCGGAAACTCAACAGCGGATTTCTGATTCGCGGATTCCTGATTCATTGTCTGCTCATCACTTTCATCTTATATTAAGCCGATTCATCGGCTAAAAACGTTTGAATTTTTGATTTAATTTCATCGCGCACGCGGCGGAACATTTTCATTTTTTCTTCATCAGTGCCGGTCGCATCAGCCGGATCATCAAAGGGCCAGTGCAGTGTGAGTGTGGCACCGGAAAAGACCGGACACGATTCTTTCGCGTTATCGCAGACCGTCACAACCAGATCAAAGTCCTGATCGGTAAATAGATTGAGTGACTTACTTGTATTGGCAGAGAGATCCACGTCCAGCTCGCGCATCGCTTCGATCGCCAGCGGATGCACGTAACCCGAAGGTTTTGAGCCAGCCGACTCTGCCTGCCATTCACCGTCGCCGAGCACTTCCCACAATTCCTCAGCCATCTGAGAGCGGCAGGAATTTCCGGTACATAAAATTAACACCCGTTTCATTTTCAAGTTTTCCTTTGATTATAAAGTTTCATCACTGATTGTCTCTGTTTTATTTTCCAGCAGATTCGGAAGGTGAATCATGTGGAAACCAGTTCTGAGTCTTAAGGCAGAACTTCACCAGCAGCAACATCAGCGGGACTTCGATCAGCACGCCCACGACAGTGGCAAGCGCTGCGCCCGAGGACAATCCGTAAAGCATGGTTGCAGTCGCGATGGCGACTTCAAAGTGATTAGAAGCACCGATCATCGCCGTCGGAGCAGCATTCTCATACGTCAATCCCATCGCCTTCGAAAGTATATATCCTAATGCAAAGATCACTAATGTCTGAATCAACAAAGGTATGGCGATCCAGAGAATTGTTAATGGATTATTGAGAATCGTCTCCCCTTTGAATGAAAACAGCAGCACCAGCGTGGCCAGCAGTGCCGTGATTGTGACGGGCGTTAAAACGTGCAGAAATTTTTCTCGAAACCACGTTTCCCCTTTGCTGGCGATCAGCCACTTGCGCGACAGGTATCCCGCCACCAGAGGCAGAGCCACGTAAACGCCAATCGAAAGCAGGAGTGCCTGCCAGGGAACCGGCAGTTTTCCGACGCCAAGCAGGAAACCTCCCAGCACGCCGTAAAGCACCAGCATGGTCAACGAGTTAATCGCAACCATCACCAGCGTGTGTCCGTCGTTGCCTTTCGCGAGAAAACCCCAGACCAGCACCATCGCGGTGCAAGGTGCAATTCCCAGCAGAATACAGCCCGCCAGATAACTTCGCCACAGCGGAACTTCGAGCATTTTGACACCTTCAACGAGCACGACTTTTCCCGACCCGTACTCAACGCCCACGTCGAGATTCATGCCGAACGGCATTTTGACATAATCTACAGCGTCCGGGCCGATGAATGTCAGAAACAGTGTCCCCAGAAAGAAGCTGGCAATCGCATACATCGTGAACGGTTTGATCGCCCAGTTGATGATGAGTGTTATTCCTACCGGACGCACCGCTTTGCCTGCTTTGAGAACTTCGCCAAAGTCGATTTTTACCATGATCGGATACATCATGAAAAACAGGCAGACGGCAATCGGAATCGATATAACAGGCGCATCGTTAACGTAAATTGCCATGCCGTCGAGTGCCTGGGCAAATCCCGGGGCTACTTTCCCCAGAACAATTCCGGCGACAATACACAAGGCCACCCAGACCGTGAGGTAGCGTTCAAAGAAACTGATTCCCTGCTTTGCAGCAGCAGAACTCCCCTTGCCTGTAGTCATTTTTCATATTCCCTCAAAGGTGACGACCGAATCAATCTCAATCACACTGCGGCAGAACCGCAAATTTTAACAGCCTCAATCAACCGACATCAAATGGCGAAATTGCCATACAACCATATTATAAATAAAATATTTATTTGAGTGAGTTCTGCCGCCCTTTCAGATCTGACAGTAGCACAGTCTCCATGCAGGAAAAGAACCCGTCGAGGCAACCGCAGGTGACTCGATAATAACTGAGCGCCCCTTCCTTACGGACGTCAACCAGTCCGACCTCTTTCAAAATGGCAAGATGCTTTGAGACGGTCGACTGATCGGCACCAACCTGATCGGTCAAATCGCCGACACACATCTCCTGCTTCTGAAGCAGATCCAGCATCAGCAGCCGACTCGGATGTGCCATCGCTTTGGCAATCTTCGCACGGGCTTCATATTGTTTGCGTGTTTTTTCTTTCATGGTCATATTGCCATATTACCAATCAATAACCATGCTGTCAAGGAGCGAAGTCCCAGAAAGTTCCGTATTACGACCAGCGGGATTGATCGGCAAGAATATCTGCCTGAAACAGGTTTCCAATTCTAATCTGACGAATATTCCCTACAAACCATTTCCACATAACACAC
>NZ_CALFPF010000537.1 GCF_937919775.1 uncultured Gimesia sp. | reverse complement strand
CCTCAAAAGACCCTTTAATTAACATCTCCTCGCCAATTTTTAAATACCGAAACCCAACCAGAGGACGTATCTGAAGTCCACCTGCCCCATAATAAGTTCGAAACATGAGTCGTTCCGTATTGATCACATAATTACTCTCAACTCCCCAAGCCTGTGTCTGATAGTCTACAGAAAACTTTTGATTAAACCTTCGACCATTGAGTGATACTTGACCGTCCAGTAGAGTTTGAATTGCAATACTGTTTGCCAGGTCATAATTAGTGTTTATTAAATCAGCCGCTGAAAAGTTAGTACGCATCAAATCTGATTTTCCATAGGAAACGGAACTGCGATCTGACTTCATCCCAAAAAAAATGGCCTCGATCGTTCCACTATTAAAATCAATTCCAAATGTACCGCGGATACCATTTGAACCATCACTACCTATGGTACTGAGGTCAGCTTCTCTTGCCTCGAGATTAAAGGTTCCATCGGGATCTTCAATCGCATAGGGCAGGCGCGGATCATTGCCGGATGGTAGCTCTGCACCGATCAGCTGATTTCCGGGAGGCGCTTTCCATAACAGATATTCAATCCGCATCCAACTATTGTGAGCCAGGTTGTTAAACAGGCCGTCCATCGGATGATCATAGGCCCAGCCTCGATCCACGGGCAACGCTCGCGTGATCATATCTGCCTGATCATAGCTTTCACCATAAGGACTTCTATTATAGTCATAAACAGATTGATCTGGCGTTTGATAGTATTCCGGCGCTGTTTCATAGTTCTCTTGCGTAGAATACCCGGGTTGATAGGCAGCTTGTGAATAGAACTGATTCGATGGAGCAGGCACACCAGCAGCATACTGCGCCTGCGCAGACCGCGACCCCACTCCCGTCAGGAGAACAACCATTCCAAGCATTAGTCGGTAGGCCGGATTTACCATGTTGTACTTCAATCTCATTTTCAAGAAGTCTACAAGCCGGAGGCTCTACAAAACTGCCTTCAAGGTAAGACAGATCCAGCAAATAACGCCCCTGCAGCGCAGGATTTTCTGCGTGAAGAGTATTAGATATATCAAAGATATCGGTTATAAGGGTTATTCGACTTGTAGGAATCCTGCGTTCTTGGGCAGAAAGTTCGGAACCAAACCCCTCACCCACAACACACTGGGAAAAATGAGACGCCGGGGAAAAGCACTTTGGTCTCGATTGCACTTTTTACAAATCTTTGCGAGCGTCAGATGAGTCGCTCAACTTTGCCTGAGTGCCTGTTTCAACCGGGCGCGTTTCCCAGAGCGATAGAGCACCAGGAGAGGAACAACACCGGACAGGAGCAGGATGGCTCCAAAAACTGGCCGCGCCACCATCCAGACAGCGGAGAGCAGGATCAAGGAGAGGCTTAACGAGCTTAGAAAAGCAAAGACAGTGATGCCTCGTCCTACGAAATTTCCGAGCAAGGGGATTTTTTCTACCAGGACCACCAGAGGCCGAAACAGGGTCGCCAACCCGAGAAAAAGGATGACCCAGCCTGCAATCCGAAAGCCCCAGTTGAACACGGTGGTTGTATTCAGACTCTGACTTTCACTCGAATCCACCTGTTCATTGCCAGACGTTTTTTCCTGATTTTCAGAGAGAACCGTCTCCGCCCGGGCGACGCTCAATTCGCGTTCCATGATTTTGGTTTCGTTATGCCACAGTAAAAACAGGCCTGCGATTAAAAATACGGTTCCAATGCCAAGATTTTTCAAAGCCGTTTTTAAGCGTTGACCGAAATGATTCGCTGAAATGTCTTCTGTTTTTTGAGTCATCAGATGCGGCTTTTTGAATGGAGATTAGAAATCTGAAAACGGTATTAATTACGGTGCAGGTGGCTGACTTGAGAGAGCTTCCAGCACTTCCTGTGTCCTGACGATCTGTTCGGGAGTCACGGTTAAATAGCGGTGCTTACCTGCGGGGTCCGCAGAAAACTCCAATTTGCCCTGCTCGTTGATGGCCAGTTTACCCGATTCCGACAATCCAAAATAGCCTCGTTGGGGTCTGACGGCATAAAGGACGCTCGTTAAATCGTAAGTCGGACGGTCATAGGGCATTTTGTGCCAATACTCGTAACCGATCTTAACCGGATGATATTTGACATAGTTGTAATCGTGGATGATGCTGGTCGCGCGATTCTGAATCGCGCGGCCGACCTCCCAGCCACTCACGACGACCGGTACGTTGGCAGGCCACAACTTGTATAACGTGCGTGCCGCCGGTATATCAATTTTGACATTATACTCGTGAAATGATGCTGGTTTATCTTTATCAAAACGGCCTATCATCTGTGACAGTAGCTTGACTTTTTTAGCGACCAGTTCTTTGCCCGTCAGCGAACTGGCTTCATCTGCCGGAGACTGAAGCAGTCTCGCAATATTCGTAGAAAACCCCACGACCACCAGCACAACGGACTCATCTGCCTGTGCAGCCAGAATTTTCCTCAAAACGGTCACCGCTTCGGGAATCTCCTCTGCACTCTGATAGCGACGCGGGAAGACTGGTTTGTCATTCTCGGAATACTCGACAACCTTACGCACATAGGCCCCCTCTTCAGGTGTCGCCCCGTGATGAACGCGTCCCAGAGGAATGCCAGGACGGCCGTAAAAGGTATTAATGACGTCACAACAGATTGCTGAAAAAGAATTGTCTTTGCTGCTGGTCACCGCCAGCAATTCACATTCTCCCCTCGATTGCAACGCATGAATGACCGCCAGAGCCAAGGCGTCATCGATATCGTTTCCAATATCCGTATCAAATATCAGCTTGACCGGCTCCCCGGCTTCAAGCGGGGTCTGAAACGTTAAAACGCAAAAAACA
>NZ_CALFPF010000536.1 GCF_937919775.1 uncultured Gimesia sp. | reverse complement strand
TGAAAAACATAACGAAACTAATTTTGGCAATAGTGTTGCTGCAATTGACATGGAGTTGTTCAAAAAATGAAAGAGTTCTTTCAACAGAAGAATACCGAAATAAAATGAAAGCCGGTTGGTTAGGACAAATGGCAGGGGTGGGCTGGGGTGCTCCGACTGAGTTTCTTTGGAAAGGTGAGATCATTCCCGCCGACAAAATGCCTAAATGGGACCCCGAAATGGTCAACCAGTTCGAACAGGATGATATCTATGTTGAGATGACGTTTCTTCGCACGCTCGAAGAGTATGGATTCGACGCCAGTATTCGACAGGCAGGAATCGATTTTGCCAGCAGTCAATATTTCCTGGCGCACGCGAACCTTGCAGGCCGCTACAATCTGCGAAAAGGGATCGGTCCACCAGATTCGGGCCATCCCGAATTTAACAGCCACACTGACGATATCGACTACCAGATCGAGGCGGACTTCTCGGGCCTTATCTGTCCGGGACTGCCGAACGAAGTCATAAGACTCGGTGAAGTCTTCGGACGGCTAATGAATTACGGTGACGGTCTTTACGGTGGACAGTTCGTTGGCGGTATGTACGCAGAAGCCTTCTTTGAAAAAGATGTCCATAAAATCGTTGAAGCAGGTCTGGCCTGCGTTCCAAAGGGCAGCCAGTTTCACGAATGTATCAGTAACGTAATCGAATGGCACCGGCAAAACCCAAACGACTGGCAGAAGACATGGGAGCTTATCAATGAAAAATACCATCTCAATCCGGATTACAGAAAGGGTTCCTGCGACAAGGGTGACTTTAATATTGATGCAAAGATCAACGCCGCTTATATCGTAGTAGGTTTGTTATATGGCGAAGGTGACATCGATAAGACGATCATTCTTTCGACCCGCAGCGGGCAGGATTCTGACTGCAACCCATCGAGTGCTGCCGGTATTCTATTTACGTCGATTGGCTACTCGAATATTCCCGAGCGTTTCAAATCTGATCTGGATCCCAAAGGTAAGTTTAGTCATACCCCTTACAATTTTGACTCATTGGTCGAGGTTTGCGAAAAACTCACTCGCCAGGCAGTCGTAAAAGCCGGAGGCCGAATAGAAAAAGATGCTTTTGGCAAGGAAGTATTTTCAATACCCAACATTAAAATAAAACGTTCGAAACTGGAGCAATCCTGGGAGCCGGGCCCGATCGCTAATTCCAGATACACACCTGAAGAAATGGATAAGATGCAGCTCAGAGTTAAATTATCAGAAAGTAAAATGGGCCTGGGTGATGCGACATATAACGATCTTAAACCGGGCGAGTTCATGCGTAAATGGCTTTTCCTGGGGCCTTTGCCATATCCAGTTAACGAATTTGATAAAGAAGTAAACCTGGCCCGCCATTATAAAGGATCTAATCACTATAGCTTAAAACAGCAGAAGTTCGCATTTGCTGCGGATTCTATCGATGTTTTAAACTTTGCGAAAAAGAAAACAATTGGCAACAGTGATTATGAGTGGGCCGTTTTAGAGAGCGAAAGCAATTTTATAGATTTGGTAGAGTTGGTTAAGGACGAAAAAAATTATCAGATTGTTTATCTCTGGGCACAGATAGATATGCCTGAAGATATAACATATAAACTGGGCATCGGTTCTGATGATGGGGTAAAAGTATGGCTCAACGGTGAACTTGTACACGAAAACTGGTTAGTACGAGAGGTGGTTGAAGACGATGATCGTGTACAGGTAAATTTCAGGAAGGGAAAGAATCAGCTTGTGCTGAAGATTCAGAATGAAAGACTTAACTGGGGGTTCTGTTGCAGATTGCTGGATGAATAGGAATGGGAGATTTACAAATATACTCATTACGGATAGGAACCCGAAAAAACGGGTTTAATAATTTGGAAATTATCTGTCAGGGTCTTTTCAAATTTTTCACTCATCCATACTTTATCTTCAAAGAATTTGCTGACCGCTTTTTTGAAATTACAAAACT
>NZ_CALFPF010000535.1 GCF_937919775.1 uncultured Gimesia sp. | reverse complement strand
TCGGTCGGCGTCTGCAGGACCATGATACCTTTACGTATGAGATGCTGCCGGAAGTGGAATTTCAGGTCGAGAGTTATCTGCATTATCAGGGAAAGCGGTTTGTCGAGCGGTTTGACGCCAACAGTTATCTTTATCTCACCCGCGCCATGGACTACTTTGATCTCGAATCTCAGTATGGTTCGCTGGTCAATGCACTGGGCAAAACCAACGCCCGGTTTTTGATCGCCTCTTATGATTCGGACTGGCTGTTTACCACCAACCAGAGTAAAGAAATCGTGAGGGCACTCATCGAGTGCGGGAAACATGTTTCGTTTATTGAATTAAAAAGCCCTTTCGGCCATGATTCCTTTTTGATTGAAATTGAACAACTGCAAAAAATGATTACTCCCTTTCTGGAGCAGGCCTATCAGGCGTGTCTGGCAGAGAGAACTCAGAAAAAATAACTGCTAACAGATTTTCTTACTGCTGAGACCAGCGGTAACTGACACGGATCATTAAATATGTGTGCGCAACATCGATATTGTATGCAGGACCCGTCGCTGGAAGTGACGGACAAACTGCTGCTCGAACAGATTCAGCCGGGCAGTCGCGTGCTGGACCTGGGTTGCGGCGATGGTCGCCTGTTGGCCCGGTTGCGAGATGAGCGGGATGCCTCGGTTCTGGGAATTGAAATTGATATCGCACAACATCACGCCGCCATTGCCCGTGGCGTCCCCGTGATTCAAGCCGACCTGGACGAAGGTCTGCAGGATATTCCCGATCACGCCTTCGATTATGTTGTGCTGAGCCAGACGCTGCAGCAGGTGTTGCATCCCAAACAGCTTCTGGAAGAAATGGTCCGCGTTGCCAAACAGGCGCTGGTGGTGGTTCCCAATTTTGGAAACTGGCGGATTCGGCTGCAGGTTCTGAAACAGGGACGCGCGCCGGTGACCGAGGTGTTGCCTTACGAATGGTATAACACCCCCAACCTGCATCTGATGTCCATGCACGATTTTCAGGATCTGATGCGGCTGCTGGGTATCGAGATCCTGCAGGAAATCCCGATCATCAATCATCGGGCCGTTTCAAAAGCATGGCTGGCCAATCTGCGTGCACAGCATGTGCTCTATGTCCTGCAACGACTCGATGAATCTCCCGTAAACGAGGACAGTGGAAACGTCTTGCAGCGCCGGCAGGAATCACCTAAATCAAGTTCGTACTAGCGAGAACTATTTTGAATTACTATCCGGATTTCAAGGCTGATCTTGATTCAGCGGCTGCGCGATTTTCATACCAGAACTGGTGAAGGAAAATTGATGAGACTACATCGCAGGCTTCCTAAACTTTTCGGGTATGAGTTAATTCATATCAAAAGAAACCACCCCACACTTAAATCTCACTTGAAACTCCTGTTCCAGACTCTGAAGATCAGCATCGTGCTGGATGTCGGAGCCAATCGTGGTCAATTTGGATTACTGCTCCGTGAAATCGGGTACGAGGGCTATATCATTTCTTTCGAGCCCTTGAAAGAAGCCTACCAGCAATTAACGAAAACCAGCGTCGGCGACGAAAAGTGGCACACAAATCATTGTGCATTGGGTTCTGCGTCTGAGACGACGGAAATTAATTTCACCAGCGAGTCTGAGTTCACCTCTTTTCTGAATCCCAGTGATTATGCCAAAGAGGTCCGCAGCGCTCAGGTTCAAATTGCACAAAAAGAGACCGTGGAAGTCAAAAAACTGGATGATGTATTTGAGGATGTGATATCAAAGTGTGCGGAAACAGATCACCAGATCTTCCTGAAAATGGACACGCAAGGCTTTGATCAGGAAGTTTTCAAAGGGGGCGAGAAATCACTGGGCAGGATCGTGGCGCTGCAGTCGGAAATCGCGATTCTTCCTCTGTACGAAGGCATGCCGGATTTTATGGAATCGATTTCCGCGTATCGGGAAAAGGGCTTCGAACTGACGGGGCTGTTTCCGGTTTCACGGGACCAGTAGTCGCTCATTCTGATCGAAATGGACTGCGTAATGCGACGCAAACCGTAACACGATTTCCTGCACAAATATTCCGGAACAGGCCGCATTAATTCATGTTTCCAAAAATGGAATTTCCCGATATACTACGCCACCTCCAGGTCAGCAATGACTCAAGAGCACCCGCGTCCACTGCCACCACATAGTGACGTAAGGTGTTTAGATAAAAGTGTTTGAAATAAAACGTGATCCAGGTTTTAGAAGAGAAAGAGGGAAGGGACTCCCGATGCGTATCATAGCAATCATGAATCAAAAAGGGGGCGTCGGCAAGACAACGACCAGTGTCAACATGGCTGCCGGCCTGGCAATGCAGGGCAAAAAAGTCTGTCTGGTTGACCTCGATCCGCAGGGGCATTCCTCTTTACATCTGGGCATTGAACCGTTTGGAAGTATCCCGACTGCTTACGATGTCTTTTCCGGCTTCAAAACTCTGGCGGAAACCCGCCAACTGGTCTCGAAAAATTTATGGGTCGTTCCCTCCACACTGGATCTGGCAGCGACCGAACTCGAACTGGTAGACGCCGACAACCGGGAAATTGTGTTGCGTCAGGCCATTCAGAAAATGGCGGAGACGGAGCCTTTCGATTATTTGATCATGGACTGCCCCCCTTCGCTGGGTGTGCTGACGATCAACGCTTTAACGGCTGCTACTGAAGTCATTATCCCGCTGCAACCGCACTTCTTCGCTTTGCAGGGTTTATCGAAATTGTTTGAAACGACTGCTCTGGTACGACGTCGTCTGAACCGCGAGTTGAAAGTTTCCGGTATCGTATTGTGCCTGTATGAAACGGGAACCCGACTGGCCGCCGATGTTACAGACGACCTGTGTGCCTTCTTAAATCAAAGTGACCCCGAAGCGCCCTGGTCTGCAGCCAAGGTGTTCCAGAGTCGCATCCGGCGCAACATCAAACTGGCGGAAGCACCCAGTTATGGACAGTCGGTGTTTGATTATTCGAGCACCTGTCCGGGAGCGAAAGATTATGCCGGACTAGTTCAGGAAATCATCGCCGATGAAAAAGCCGAACACGCGCCCCTGCAAAGAGCCGCCTGATTATTCAGACGACGCTTTCTTTTTTTCATCCAGCTTGGCTTTCGCTTCTTTCCAGAGCGGGTCATAAACCTCTTTATCAAACGGAGGACATCCGGTGGGATATTGCCCCAGTGGATGATCCTTCGTGCGCATCAGGTTGGTGCAATAAGAAAACGTGCGGCAAATGGTTTTCCGATTGAGTTTTCCTTCTTCCTGAAGCTGCTTCGCGAACTCGGGCTGAGACAACGTCGCGCGTCCCATGCCGACAATCGAAATCTTTCCCTGTTCCACATTGGCGGCCGCAGCGTGCATCGCAAAATCCTGCAGCCAGCTGTATCCGCTTCCTACCACGGGAATATCAGGGACGGCTGCCTGAATCTGCGAGGCAATCCGGAAATGCCGGGCTACACCGATCAGAGGATGTTCGGGAGCATGATAACCGTCCGTCGGCGGAAATTCGGCCGGCCGGACCACGTGCGGATTCGCATACGGGTTCCCGTTGGAAATATTGATCAGACCGACGCCCCACTCGCGCAGCAGTCTGGCAACCTGCAGCGGTTCCGTCAGATCTTCTTTTAAATGATCATTGGGATCAGTGCCGAAAGCCGTCTGCAAAGGGAGTTCGTGCGGACAAGGCGCTCCCACAAAATCAGCGCCGGCTCCCTGATAGGGAATCCCGTCGTAGCCATTCATGCGCGTGCCGATGACCAGACTCGGACATTCTTCCCGAATACGTTTCACGACATTTCGTACCAGACGGGTCCGGTTTTCGAGAGAACCCCCGTATTCACCGGGACGATTTTTCGCGGCCAGCAATTCCGAAAGCAGATAACGATGGCACTGTTTGATATCGACAAACTCGACACCAATCGACTCCGCCAGTTTCGCTGCGGCGACATACTGATCTTCGATGCGTTTCAAATCGTCATCCGTCAGAACAGGATAACTGGCATCGATGGGACGTCCCGTTGATTTATCAATCGTACGTGGATCCAACACCTGATCGCGAGTGACAACGAGCGGCTTTTCAAAACTGAATCTGCCGGAATGCGTCAGTTGCAGACCAATCACCAGCCCGGCATCGGAACTGAAAACTTCTTTGTGCGCATCGCGACAGCCGGCAAGCATGTCCTGTAATGCGGAAGCCGTCTTGTCATTGATCATCAACTGACGGGGATTCATCCGCGCTTCCGGACCAACGGCCGTCGCTTCGCCCCAGATCAGTGATGCGCCCCCTGCTCCGAATCTCTGATAGCGACGGTAAGTCAATTCATCGGGAAATCCGTCCGTGGTTCCGTCGCAGCCTTCCATAGGCTGAATGCCCAGTCGGCTTTTGGCCTGCAGATGACCGATTTGAATTGGCTGATACAACACATCAAAGTTATCCGAAACCTGAATGGGACAGCCGAGCCGTTCTGAGTCTGCGACCACATCTTCGGGAGTTTTATATTTAAAATATTTGGCCATGTGTGATGACTCTATGTTTGCAAATTAAATTTGAGATAAGATTACGAAGTACCAACTGAATTGAGTTTACTCAATCGGGAAGTGAATTGCCATTCAGCGGAACGAAACCGGCGCGTGTTAAACTGCAGAGCCCGGAATTCCTAAGCGGGAACCGTCAATTGTTTTCCGCTGTCTCTGGCAGAGAGCTTCAGCAGAAACGGAACCGCGATTTCCGCCCACTCTTCCGCAGTCGGATAATGGCGGGCCTGTGAACCAAAGCAGCTTTGCAGCATGTCGGTATTGATAATTCCCGGGTTTAACGGAATCGCCGCCATGCCGCGCGGCAGTTCCTGAGCCAGCGCCTGCGTCAAACCTTCGATGGCCCATTTCGTCGCACAATAGGAGGCGACTTCTGCTGCAGTAGAACGCCCCCAGCCGGAACTGAAATTCACGACCACGCCGGTCTGCCGCGCGATCATGGCAGGCAGAAAATGGCGGATGGTGTTGGCAGTCCCTTTGATATTCACGTCAATAATGGCATCAAAGTCTTCCGTCGGCACCTCCCAGAGCGGCGCATTTTCATTGATCAGCGCCGCGTTATTCAGCAGCAGATCAGGCGGGCCAAATCGATCAAGCGACTTTGCAGCCCAGGCTTTGACGGCAGCGTCATCTGCGACATCGACCGCTGAAAACTGATGTGCCGCACCGTACTGCGTTGACAGTTCCTTAATCCGATCCAGCGATCTGCCACAGCCGATGACCGTGTGGCCGGCTTCAATGAAACCGACGGTCATGGCGCGCCCCAGTCCCTGAGTCACGCCCGTCACCACAATCACTTTCGACATGCACGATTCCTGTTCTTTACGCAACCGGGGCTTACTTGGATTCCTCTTTCGCAGCAGCGGCGGCTTTCGCATCTTCCTGCTTGGAAAGTTCCGGATTGACGGGAACCGCTGCAGGAGCGTCGCCGCGAATCCATTTAATGGCTCCAATCACCGACTCCTGAAACGCAGGATTCACCCACGTTTCGGGATTGTGTCCCAGATTATTCACGAAAACTTTGCCCTGCCCCCACTCTTTGGCCCAGGCTACGGGAACCTGATACGGTTTTTTCGGATTGCACTTTTCCATATTCAGGCTCATCAATACATGCACTTTTTCCGGCTGCCAGTTTTTGTACTGATAGATTTCGTCTTTGATCTGAAATTCTTTTCCGAACGACTTCATCGCCGGGTGATCGGTATCATGGACGGTGATCGTCACCTTGTTTCCGGCCCCCCAGGGATGTCCGTTAAAAGAACCACCGATCATTTCCCAATACGGTTCGTAGGACTTATAAGTATCTGTGGCGGAATGGAAGCCGATGAAGCCATGCCCTTTCTGTTTCAGCCAGTCGTTCAGAAAATATTGCATGTCCTCTTCTTTAATGGGGAGCATGCCGGTCGTGTAGAACATGACAATGTCATAATTCTGCAGATTTTCTTTCGTGAAGTCAGCGGCTGCATCCTGAGTGCAGTCGACGGTAAATAATCCGGACTGCTTGCCCAACTGGACCATCGCGATTTCCGCAGGTGCTAAATCGGTCTTGTCCCGCTTCACGGAACCGTGCGTGTAACCTTTGCTCTGGGTCAGCATCAGTACTCTGGACTTTCCCGTTTCCGCCTGGGAAAGTGAAGGGGTAAACAGGCAGGCAAACGCCAAAAGGCAGAGAGTCGACAGGAATCGGGATGGCATGGTGATCGCTCCACGGGTGGGTCTAAATGAGATACGTAATTTCAGTCCGTTTATTTTAAAGAAAGTCGGCAGGCCAATGCAAAGCAAAATGCCTAATCGGTCAGTTTCTGCACACGGATATTCCGAAACTCGACCGCGTCTCCCTCTGATTGAATGCCGAAAAAGCCGGCTTTGAGTTCACTTGGCTTGCAGGATGCGATAGGGGTTCCATTCAGCACCGACGTCAATGCGCCGTTTTTACAAATGACTTCAATCGCGTTCCATTCGCCAACCGGACGTCTGGCACTTTCTCTGGCCGCCTGATCGTCGGTGACTTCCAGGGTGATCTCTTTGCTGTTTGATTTGATATGCGCCATCTCTGCAAACTTACCCTGCACTTCCAGGCATTTTGGCCAGATCCGATTTTCTCCCGTGATAAAAAACAGGAAACCGGTATTCGGATTTTCATTCTTCTCGGCTGATTCCGGGAAACGATACTCCAGTCGCAGAGAGCAGTTACCGAAACTTTCCAGCGAATACAGGTAACCGCGCGGGTTGCCCGTGCAGGAGATCACTCCCTCTTTTTCCGTCCAGGTCGACCCTGATACCGGCTCTTTTGATTTCCCTTGAAACTCTTTGAAGTCTTTGAGGCTCAGTAGCGTGAAACCCTCTTCCACATCAAATAATGAATTTAACGTTTTTTCGGGCAGATCAATCGCCGAAACTTCATTCAAGGCTCGATCCTTCTGATTGTCCGTCGACCCGGAATCGCTGCAACCTGACATAATCAATGCCATAAATATTGTCAGCGAAAGCAGTACGGACAATGCAGTCTGATATTTCATGGGAAACTCTCTTTCCGGAAAGTCAAATTATATTTTGAATTGAATCGCAACTTAATCCAGTATTTATATTCTATCGTACAATATCCGCAAGACACACTAAAGCCTGCAGTCCTGTCTTCTGCTCAGGACAGATATAATCGATACATCTTTCTGCAAAGCGGCAAATTTACTGATTTACGTTATCAAAAATTGCAGA